>CAYVXI010000050.1:0-11667 GCA_964455595.1 uncultured Candidatus Saccharibacteria bacterium
TTGGCGCGGCGTTTAATTTTTATATTTTTTCTTATTACTTTCCGTTTCAGAAAAGGAGATTTACACTTGGTATTGGTCTGCATATAGTAATGTTATTTACTATAACTTCTATTTTCGTCCTTGCGCGAAATGTTATTGGAGCTGAAAAAATTGATGGGGTATGGGTGTATCAATATGATCCGATTACATATTTTGTTTATACTTTGTATTTGATATTTTATTTTGGTGCTGGATTTTATCATTTACTGACTAGCGCTCCGAGCGGTGAGCGGATTTCTGACAGAGCGGCCTCTGTTCTGATTGGGGTTGGAGCTACGTTTGTGTGGGGGATGATATTTGGTTTGTTTATTCCTTATTTTGTGTCACATCATTATGTGTGGATAGCACCATATCTTTCGTTGTTTATGATTGGATATATATCGTATGTTATTTTTTTGAAAAAGTAATTGTATATCACTATGCCGTTAAAATACTTAATTTTATTGATAATCGCGGTGTGCACCATTGGATGGGGCGTTTTTATACTCCTGCGCAATCCAAAGCATCCTATTAATATTTTATTTGCTATTACTATGTGTGGGGCTGGTGCGTGGGCCGCTCTCTTGGCAGTGATTGATCCATTGGTTTCCTCGCCGGAGATGGCTGAATATCTTTACGGTTTGGTTTTTATATGTGGCATGTTTATTGCGATAGTCTTTTATTTTTTTTCTTATTTTTTTCCTTACCCGAGGAAATTTTTAACAGGGGTAACCGTTTTATATAGTATCCTTAATTTTGCTATGATCAGTTTTCTCTTTTTTTCTGGTTCAGTTTTTACGATGGCCCATAGAAGTGGTGACTTTTGGGTTTATAAATATGACACGCCTTTGTACATCATCTATTCTCTATATCTATGCTTCTACTTTGGATTTGCTTTCTATAATTTAATGACAACTGCGCCACGAGGAGAGAGTTTGCCGCCGAGGGTTTTCCCTGTCGTAGTTGGTACTTTAGTGGCCGTTGCAGGAGGGATTATTTTTAGTTTAGTTATTCCCGCCTTCTCCAATCGAGAGTATGAGTGGATGGCTCCCTATTTTTTACCATTTATGGTTGGATATATTTCTTATTTTATTTTTATAAAACGGTAATTGTATATAACTATGCCGTTAAAATACTTAATTTTATTGATAATCGCGGTGTGCAACATTGCATGGGCGTTTTTTATTTGGCTACGAAATCCGAAGGATAAGATTAATATATTTTTTGGTTTGACAATATTTTTTTGTGGCGTGTGGGCAGGTTTATTGGCAATTAATTATATTTTTATAACATCCCCAGAATTTGCAAGTATTTTCAATCAATGGGCGGCTATAGCTACATTAGCAATTGGATTTAATTTCGTAATTTTTACTTATTATTTTCCTTCCCCCCAAAAAATTCTTACAGTAGATGTAATTTTTTATCTAACACTTTTATTCGTCATATCTGCACTGATTTGGCTTGGGCTTGACGTGGGGAGTAGCCCCAAAAAAATTAATGGGGTGTGGCATTATCAATATAATAATGCAATCCTTTATTTGATTTATTCATTATATTTAATTTCACATTTTGGTTTTGGATTTTATAACCTTTTCACAGGTGGTATTCGGGGACAAGGGTTATCTGATAGAGTAGTGGCAGTGATTATTGGAGTTTTGGTTGCAGTAACGGGAGGTGTTATTTTTGGTTTAGTGCTTCCGTATTTTTTTGACTCTAGCTATGAGTGGGTAGCACCATGTTTTACAGTATTCATGATTGGATATATTTCATATCATATTTTTATAAAACGGTAATTGTATATAACTATGCCGTTAAAATACTTAATTTTATTGATAATCGCGGTGTGCAACATTGCCTGGGCGTTTTTCATTTGGCTACGAAATCCGAAGGATAAGATTAATATATTTTTTGGTCTGACAATATTTTTTTGTGGCGCGTGGGCAGGTTTATTGGCAATTATTGATCCACTCATATTTTCGGATACAATTGCGATTTTTTTGTATGCATGTACATCTGTATTTGGGCTCTTGTGTTTAATCTTTTTTTATATTTTTACTTTCTATTTTCCGTATCAAAGAAAAATATTGACGTACAGTGAGCTGTTTCATATTATGTTGGCGTTTATTGCTTTAGCCGTACTCATTTTAATTGGTCCGATGATTACATCAACATTTAGGAACGGCGATTATTGGGTTTACGCATATAATTCAACGATTTATGCAATATATTCTTTGTATATATTTTTCTATTCTGGATTATCTTTTTATAATTTAATGACGTCTGCCCCTAGAGGAGAAAGTTTAGAGCCTCGTGTTTTTCACGTACTTATCGGAACATTAATCGCCGTAGCCTCCGGATTAATTTTTAGTTTGGTAATTCCGTATTTCAGCGACCAACGATATGAATGGGTAGCACCTTATTTTTCAGTATTTATGATAGGGTATATATCTTATCATATTTTTATAAAACGGTAATTGTATATGGAAATGCCTTTAAAGTATATTTTTTTAGGAATAGTCGCCCTGGCAGATTTAGATTTGTTATTCAGCTCTTATGGCTTGTCTACTACTATATTTACCTCATTTGCGTTCAGTAATTATTAAGAAAGCTATTTCATGTGTCTATGTTTTTGCCTAAAGCAGTAATCAAAAAAATTTTTAGTATTTCTGACGACTTTGATATAACTCCTGAGGAAATGGCAAAACATTTAAATGTTACCTTTTTCCCTGCTCAAACAGAAGTTAGTGAAAATGTGAGAAATTTTACTGAAAAATTGCAAGAATCTTTTATATTATTGGGAGTAAATTCTATATCGTACGAAGAGAGTCTCACTGCACTATCTTTTCAACAAAAATTGAAGAGAAAGTTACTGCTTTTTTTAGAGAATATAAAAATTTTTTTTTATAAAGTCATCCGGCTTGATTTTATTATTCAAGAGGATTTTTTGCGTACTAAATGGGGGAGAAAAGTAAAGGCAGGGATAGGAATTATATCAATAGGGGAAGGTGAAACAAATAATTTACCGGTAGATAATAAAATGAGCCTTAGGAGCAATCCGGTCATTTGTATTATAGATAATCCTTTTATGCAGAGATTTGCTGTTTCTTATTTAGATAAGATGCAAACTGGACTCAGATTGTTCACATGGCATGTGTGCAATATCATTATTACGGTTGATCGAGAAAAATGGACTATTTATAGCCATAATGGTTCTTGTAGAAGTTACTCATTACAAAGCGATTTTAGTTACAATATTCTCCATGGTTTAATTCCAAAAATTGCGGCTCCTGTGACCCCACCTACTTTAAATCAATTTATAGTTCAAAAACAACAATTTGATGTAAACGACAACACTATTCAACCATTTATTCGTGATTTAGTAAATGCCGGTGATGTATTAGAGAAGACATTTTTATTTCCAAAACCAGAAAAGGTTGATGAATTGCCTTTTCGCAACCGTTTTTATAAATGGATAGCGACCCTACATCTAGATCATCGAAAAGGTATGAGTTATGGATTTATAGCTAGACAATTACCTGTTCAATTAACAATGCCACTTTTATGGCAGGATGCAAAAAAGAAGTTTGATTTAGACGATAAAATTCTCACAGATCGACAGGTCACCATAGGATCAGATCAATACATAATAGTTGATATTGAAATTCGGGACAATATACCATTATTGTTATTGGTCAAAATACCAGAGGTTTGGGTACTCACTTCAAAATCTGGGGCTGATAAAACTAAACTAGATGCAAGTAAAGATGTTATCAAAATGGGTTTAAAACAAGGTCAAATGATTTTACAGATTCCAAATGATCTACCTAGTTTAAAAAATTATCGCCCTTCTTTCGATACGCGAGTTATTTTAGCGCATGCTGTTGGTAATGCCATACAAGGTAATATTTCTCTTTTTTTTGATAAAAATAAAATTTTAACTCAACATTTACAAAAAAGTGGACTAGGATTAATTCACTGGCATGGTTATGTAGCACCAAGCTTGATACCAAGTGGTTGGTCTTACTTTGGGCAAAAAAATCCTTCAGTTTCTTGCTCTTCTCCGCAGTCAGTTTATTATGCAATACAAGGCAAGCTCAGTACAATTAAGCGGTCAATTTTAAATGACGTAGAATTTAAAGGAGATATTCATATTGAGCCAGACCATGGCACAAATATGACATTTTTTTCTGTTAGAGATGGGGCCAACTTCTTATCACACGGTTCGGAAATATCTCAATTAGGTGATGAATATTTTGATTTATATTTTTAAATATCGTTTGTTAGGAAGTGTGAATTATTTTAGCTTCTCTCTTTTTATTGGTGGGGTGATTGCGTTGGTGTCTGGCTTGATGGTCTATCGTCGTCGTACGCTTTTAAGTAATAAGCTTTGGTTTTGGTTAAATATTTGCACAGCAATATGGAGTTTTGGATATGCCACAATGATTTCTGCTACCACTTATCGTGTAGCTTGGATTAGCAACCTAATTTTACACTACGCAGCCATATTTATACCTATATTGTATTTATATTTTATTTTATCTTTCACAAAGTCGTTGAAACAGAATAAGAAGAAACTAATTAAGATTTTTTTAATTGGGTTGTTCTTTATTACCATTAATCATACTAGTTTTTTTATTCGTACCGTAAAACAGAAATTCATTTTTAACTACGCACCTGATGCAGGCCCTTTGTATGTATTTTTCGCTTTGTATTTTTGGTTGTTAGTGGTGTGGGCAACCGTGATTATTCTTAAAACAATTATACAAAAAAAGGAGCAATCTATAGCAAAACAAGCAAAGTATATTCTTCTATCAGAAATCGGTTTTTTGGGTGGGGGAAGTGTTTTTTTTCTAACTTTTAATATTAATATTCCACCTTATCCAATAATACTATTTTCTTTGTATCCTATAGTGATCGTGTACGCCATAATAAAACACCGTCTCATGGACGTCCGTGTCGTTATTACGCGGTCGTTGATTTTTTCACTCCTCGTGCTTGGAACGTCTGTAATCTTTGGGGGAGGAGTGTTTTTGATGGGGAAGTTGTTTGGAGACCGCACACAGGTGAGTAACGTGATCATGAGTATCCTTGCCTCCGCGGTAATTGTAGTGCTGATGGATCCGCTGAAACAAAAGCTTGCGGCGATTACCGACCACATTTTTTTCAAGAAAGAGGTAAATTATGATGCACTGCTTGGCCATCTTTCCAAAATCATCGCGCAGGAACTTGATATAAAAAAGCTGACGCAATTTGTTGCAAAAGAGCTTGAAGTAAGTTTAAAAATCACGAGGGTGTCTTTTTTCTTGCTCGGCAAGGATCAAACAAAAATCGTTTCAATGAACAAAGGGGGTAAAGCGCAGATCGTGCCGTCAGCGTCAATTTTCTCATTTATAAAAAGAACAAAACAGCTTTTTATCACCGAGGAGCTCGTGAGAATTGCCCAAGATACGCAAGATCAACAAGAGAAGCAAGCGCTGAATACTCTTTTGGAAGATTTGGATGAGCGGGGCATTGCCGCGGTAATCCCCATTATTTTGCAGGATGAAGTATCTGGTCTTTTGGTTCTTGGCGCAAAAGTTTCCGGGGATATCTTTAATATGCAGGAAATTAGAATGTTTGAGGTGCTTTCTTCACAGCTTGGCGCCGCGGTTGCGAAGGCGCGTTTGTATGAGGAGGTCAGCCTTTTCAATGTTGCATTGCAGAAGAAAGTGAAAGGCGCAATGAAAGAACTGCAAATGAAAAACAGGGAGTTTGAAGAACATAATCAATATCTTACTATTTTGCAGACGATCGGCGATAAAATTGCAAAGAGTTTGGATGTTTTAGACGTCGCGCAGATTGTCGCAGACAGCATTGCGCTTGAACTCGGCTATGTGGGCGGAATTGTGATGAGGAAAGAGGATGAAGCGCGCGCGCAGATTATTGCCATGAGCAATACGCCCATTCTAAAGGCAACGCTGGAGCAGCTTTTGAAGGAAACGCATCATTTTACTCTGCCGTTTGCGCAGAATGAGTTAGGGCGCGTTTTGCATGATGGGGAGAGGCTTATGATAACAAAACTCGCGGCGATGATGAGCCCGCCTCTTTTAGCGCCGGAAGTGGAACAGCTTCAGGCTGAACTTCACATAAAAACTGCGGTTGCCGTTCCTATCAGATCAGAAGGAAACATTGAAGGATGTATTGTATTTATGTCTAAAAAAGAAGAGAAATTTATTACCCCCGCTGAACTTGATATGATGGAATCCCTTACTGCTGAAGTCGGCGCGATTTTTGGCAATTTATTTTTATACAGGCAACTAGAAGCCACGCATCAGGATTTGAATAATGCCAATCAGCGGCTGTTTGATATTGATAAAACAAAGTCCGAATTTCTTTCTATTGCCGCTCATCAGCTTCGTACGCCGCTCTCGGGGATCAAAGGTTATCTGTCAATGCTCCTTGAGGGAGATTTCGGAAAGCTTTTAGACAATCAGCGCGCGATGATCAAGGAATTATTTGTGAACGCAAACCGGCTCACTCGCTTAGTGAATAATTTTTTGGATGTTTCCCGAATTGACGCAAACCGGCTGAAGATTGAAAAAAAGTGGTTTGATTTGCGGGATATTTTAGATGCAATTTATATGGAATTTGCGACTGTTGTGAAGGAGAAGCATTTAGAATTTATGTATAAGAGAAATTTGTCTGCCGGCAAGGTGATGGTGTATGGAGACATGGATAAAATTCATGACGCGCTCATTAATATTGTTGATAACTGTATTAAGTATACAAACACAGGAGGGGTGGGGGTGTCTTTACAAGATTCTGCAGATGCAATTGTGATTACCATTCATGATACGGGCGTGGGGATTGATCCAAACGAATTAGCCACACTCTTTGATAAATTTGTTCGCGGGCGCGAGCGCGGCGGAAAGGCAAGCGGGGCAGGGTTTGGCTTATATATTGCCAAAAAGGTGATAGAAGCCCATGGCGGAAAAATTAAGGTAGAAAGCGAAGGAGCAGGCAAGGGCAGTACGTTTGAGGTAACCATTTTGAAAAAGAGTTTTCAGGAAGACGTTGGCGATGTTGTGTTGCACCCGGAAATTTCACCGCCGCGCGCGCTTGTACCAGGAGTAACGCCGCAGGCCGCCTAACGCTGGATTTTCACGAAAATAAAAATAAAAGGCATGTACACATCTTTCATAACAATTTCAGCAGTGCTCGCTTTGGCGCTTGTTCTTACTGCTCTCGTATGGGTGGGTGTGCGGGCAAAAAAAAGCGCCGCAAAAAACGCCTTTTCCCTTGTAAGTGCGGTAATTTTTGTGTGGATTTTTTTGGAGCTGCTCTCTGCTTTTGGCATTGGCAGAGGGGCTACGTTATCAGTATTAAGCTTCGTGCCTTATTGCGGAACAGTGCTTGTTTTGGCTTTGTCTGCAGAGGGCGCTGGATTTTTAAAACTATTTTTCAAGAAAAAGTATGTTTATTTGTTTTTCCTTGCATTGCTTTTATCAAGCGGAGCAGTGAGCCCTTTGCGGGCGGTTCCGTTTTTTTCACTCTTGTTTTTTGTTTATTTCTTCTTTGCGTACGGTTTGTTGTTGTATTTTATTGTTTCGGCGTACAAACGCGCTTTAGGGTACAGCAAGCACCAAATTTTTCATGTTGGAGTAGGAAGCGCGTTTTGGGGAGTGCTTTTCGTGATTTTATACATTGGTGCACCGTTCTTTGGCGCGCCAGAATTGAGGCTGTTTGGAGCAGAGTCGGCAGTGTTGTTTGTTTTGTTTGCGGGATCTGCGCTTTCTTTTCGCCGGCCGAAAGATATTCGGATGATGATCGCGCATTATTTTGTAACGACCTTTTTTATTTTACTTTCGGCGGTAATTTTTGTGCTTGTGGTGCTGGTGTTTGGCGCGCGCAACAATTTGAATGAATCAGGAATGGTTGCCTTTGCGTCTTTGCTCGTGGTGATTGCAGTTACGGTTTTCAAAAAACGGCTCTTCGTTGTTGTTGAGCGAATTTTTTATAAGCGCGGAGTTGATTATCAAATCGCCCTGCAGACGCTCTCGCGGATTATTGCACAAGAGCTTGATATTAACCAGCTGCTTGCCAAAATTAAAAACGAGATCAATAAAACATTAGGGTTTAAAAATGTGCTGTTTTTTATGTTTGTGGAGAAAGACCGGACTTTCGTTCGTATTGGGCATACATCAAGCAGGGCTCTGAAGATAAAAGCGGAATCATTGCTGATTAAGGAGGTGCATAAACGCAAAGCCGTGATTATTGTTGACGATCTGGAAAGCCAAGAAGAACAGGATATTCAGGCAGAACACGAGCCGTTCCTCAAAGATATGCAGACCCGGAAGATAAGCGTGGTGATCCCGATTTTTCTGCAGTCTGAAATTTCCGCTTTACTGCTTCTTGGAAAGAGAGCCGGGGAGGAGGCAATTGGCGTGCATGAGAAAAATTTGTTTGAAATTTTATCAACCCAGCTTGGAACCGCAATTGAGAAAGCGCGCCTGTATAATGAAGTGAAACAGTTTAACCAGCTTCTTCAGCAGAAGATACGCGATGCAACCGGCGAGTTGCGGAAAACCAATACAGATTTAGCGGAGAGAAATAACTATTTGACGATCTTGCATACGATTGGCGCGTCTATGACGGCACGCCTGAATTTTACGGAAGTGGGGCAGTTTATTGTAAATAGCATTGCGCATGATTTAGGATATGCAGGCGCGGCTCTGATTATCAAGGATGAATCTGGTAAAAATTTAACGGTGAGCGCGTTCAGTGAAACAGAGCATACGGAGAAAATACTTGCCTTGCTTCCCAAAAAGCCGGGCGAGTATGTGATTCCGCTTGAAACGAAAAATGAGCTTTCTCGTGTGGTGAGGAATCGCGAGAGGGTGGTAGAAAACGACCTCTCTCTGTTCTTGCATCCTCCTCTCTCGGTCAAACTTGCACAAGATATTCAGCGTACTGCGCATGTAAAAACGATTATCGGTGTTCCCATAAAAGCCGAATTAGGAACAGCGGGGTGCCTTTTATTTTTGTTGAAGAAAGACATTGCACAGATGAGCCGCGCCGAGTTTGACCTCATTGATTCGCTGTCTTCAGAATTTGGCATTGTGTATCATAACTTGTCGCTTTATCGCCTTTTGCTCAAAGCCAATACCAAGCTCAACACTGCAAATGCCCATCTTGCAGAGCTTGATGAAACAAAGTCCGAGTTTCTTTCTATTGCCGCGCACCAGTTGCGGACCCCTCTTTCCGGCATCAAAGGGTATTTGTCTATGATGCTTGAAGGAGACTTTGACGCGATTACCGATGAGCAGAGGCAAGTGGTGATGGATTTGCTCTCCAATACGAACCGCCTCACCAGGCTGGTGAATATTTTCTTGGATATTTCCCGCATTGAAGCAAACCGGTTGAAACTTGAAAAGGAACAGTTTGATTTGAAAGATCTTTTGGAGAGGATACAGAACGAACTTGCATTTAATGCGAGCGATAAAAACATTGATCTTCATTTTCACTATTCCAAAACGCCCGTAATGGTGTATGCGGATAAGGATAAGCTCCATGACGCGATTGTGAACGTGGTGGATAACTCAATCCGCTATACGGATGAGGGGAGTGTGGACGTGTCAATTGTTGAGGATGAGCACACGGTGCAGGTCCAAGTTACCGATACGGGCATTGGCATTGCCGAGAGTGAACTGCACAATTTGTTTGTTAAATTTGTACGGGGAAGGGAGGTACGTCGGTTAAACACTGCAGGGGCAGGGCTTGGGCTTTATATCGCGAAAAAAATTATGGAAGCGCACGGAGGAGATATTATTGTTCAAAGCGGCGGTGTTGGCAAAGGCACTGAATTTCGCCTTGTGCTTTTGAAAAAGGAATTTGTGGTACCGCCGTCTTCTTAAGGGGTATGTATCATGAAAAGAGCACCGTCGCAGACGGCGCTCTTTTTTGTAGATAAGTGTGCTAGAAATGAAAGGCTAAACTTGATAAAGTGAGTGCAGAGATGCCCATGAATTATTTTTTTGTACGTCTTATGGCGCAATATAACACATGTGGTTCACGCAGGCGCTTTAGAGTCATTCTGCTTGTTTTTGCGGGAGCGGTATTGCTCAATGCTGGATTGATGAGGACCGCGCTGGGGTTTCAAACTCGCCACACGTTTACCGGCCAAGAGAAAGACGTGGAATCAGGGCTGCTGTACTACGGCGCGAGGTATTATAATCCGAATAGAGGACGGTTTACCCAACCGGATCCGGCAATCATGAATCCAAGCAAAGAGATGCTCGCAAACCCGCAACTTTTGAATCCGTACTCGTATGCGGCGAATAATCCGCTCAAATACACCGATCCTACAGGCGAGAAGCTTATGATCAGCGACGCCTATGGGATAGAATTTGTGAATAAGGCAATGGAGGATTTACAGAGCATTTATGGAGGCATTAACATGAAAGAGAGCGGTGAAGTTGGGCTGAATAAAGGGAGCAGGGTTGGGTCGTGGTTTACAAAGGATAGCAAAAGTTTGCAGTTGATGAAGGGCGTTATAGATGATAAGCATACAGTGACAATTCATAGCGGGGATACTAATAGCGCAGGTCCAGTTGACACTACATTAAGAGATAAAAATTTATACAATGGGAAAGGACTTGATACATACATTTTGTTTAACCCTAATACTGCTGGCCCTATATTTAGATTTGACACTGTTAATGATGATGGGCGTACATCAAGTACACAAGGCAGGCCTCCTTATATTGGACTCTCGCACGCACTGATTCATTCTCTCCATATGAGTAGAGGTGATGTTTCTAAAGGGCAAGTATGGTCGCAAACTGGAATAGTTGGTAATCCAGTCATACGTCAATATCCAGGTACAGATATAATAATACCCATTAATGTTGAGGAACTGCGCACTGTTGGTGGATTGGGTTATAATCAAAAAAAAGACATCACTGAAAATATGATACGCCGCGAGAAAAAGCTGAATCAGCGCAATTCTTACTAAAATATGCATATACAAAAAAAATATCTGTATAGGATAGTTATCAGTTTCCTCGCGCTTTTTATTGTGATTATTGCAAGCTTGTTTGTGATTGATATCAAAAAGCAGCATTCAGCAAAGCAAAGTGTTATTTCAGCCAACGCAAGAGCTGAAGCTGGACAATACACAGCTGAACTTGAACGAAAAGAGCTGGAGCGCTATAAAAAGAAAACAGTTTCAGATATTTCAGATTATCTTGGAAAAGACATAATAGTTTCTGTCGCAAATATTGAAAAAAAAGACAATAAAATTTTTATTGATTTATTGGTTTCTGCTTTTAAAGATGTATATCTTGTGGTGTACACGAGTGAAGACAGCAACGCGCCTTTGCAGGGGAATCCTGGACACCCTGATTATTTTTTTTACGAAGGCGTTTTGTATGTAATGCGCTCTGCGGATGGTATGCCCATTTTTCAAGATCTTATCAGGCTTTATTACACTTTTGATCGATGGATGCTCTCCTTGCTCAAAGCAGGAGAAACAAGAAAAATTACAGTTGTTTTAGACAATCCAATCAAAGAAAGCATTGCCTATTTTGAGGACTTCAGTGGATTGCAGAAACTCAATTTATCTGACGGCATGCCTATTAAAATTGTGCTTCAATATCAAAATAAAGACGA
>CAYVXI010000051.1:0-8443 GCA_964455595.1 uncultured Candidatus Saccharibacteria bacterium
GTCGCTATACTATTTGTATCTATCATATATCCTTCAAATCCCGTTAAACCTTCTATAAATGAAATACCGTTCTTTCCCATTGCAAATGCTGCAGTAGCAAACCTGTCTGCTTCGTAAATATTTGGGCCGATAACAGTCAAACTCACAATATCGTCTACGGGCGCGTATGTATTCATGGGGTTATACACATGCTTTCCACGGATATAGGTACCTGATGTGGCTACCCCTTTTTTATCTTTGATGTATATAACTTTTACAATACGTGATGTATCTGTTCCAGAAAAGGGATCTCTGATACCTACACTCCATGATTCACCTTTTGCATTATTTCCCCTCGCTTCAATATCTCCTCCGGCGTCTACATAAAAATTCTCGTATCCATTTTTTTCCAATAGATTGGCAACATTATATATCGCCCATCCTTTTACTAATCCTGATGGGTCTTTTATGCCATCATATCGCACGATATCAAAATATCCTCCCGTTAATTCTTTTGTCTCTTTGCATAATTCAATAATTTCACACATTTCTTTACTAAACTGTTCTGGTTTTAATTCATCACGATTAATACGCATTATTTCACTGGTATCTTTATACGTACTGAATGTTTCATCCACCCATCGAAAGTAATCGAACGCTTTTACAAATGCATTGTCTGGCGTTGCATCATCAGCAAATTCTATCGTAACAGGCATCCCCATGATAATTTCTGTTTTTTGCATACGGTCATATTTTTGCCTTCGCAAGAGCCGAAGCAAGTGATTGCTGAAATGCTTCACTCGTTGCTGTCGCTCCCGAAACAATATCAATATTAGCGCTTTGTGCTTGAATTGTTTCTTGTTTCAAATATGGCATTGCCTCATTATTTATCACAATTGAGTTACGTCTATCCTGAGGATAATCAAGGAATATAACATCGGTAATTTTTCCATTCAGAATGGTTACTTGTACCTGCACATTACCATAATATGCATCCGCACTGATTCCTGTATATTTCCCGTCATAATATATCCCTCTTGGTTTCTGCACAATAACAGGTGTAGGAATAGGAATTGAAGTGTTAGTAGATGGTTGAGTTGATTGAAGTTGTGTGAATGAATTAGTTGTGGTGGACTGGGATGGTGTAATGACTGTCGATATAAATTCAGCAACTTTCTGTTGAGTATTTGCATGCACTTGCCTTGCTTCCAATTCATCTTCTTGACCACCCGCGTAGAATGAAAAAGAAATTATGAGTGAAAAGGAAATAACTAGTTTTTTTATATTCAATTTTAGATAATTCATCATACTATTTACATATTCCTAAAGTAATACGTTGTATACTATTTTTATGGTGCAATTTTAATAAAAGTCTGAACACAAATTAATTAATACTATCTCCTTGATGACTCTTAATTGCGTACATTGAAACATTTTACCAATAAATCTATTTAATTAAAATCCAAATACAAAGGCGCATGATCAGAAACTTCATCAGGTAAAACTTTAAAGTCATTCACTTGTATACCTTTTGTAACGAATATATAATCTGCGTATTTTTCTGACTTATCATATAAAGATGTTCGTGTTGAAGTAATAGTGTGCTCTTTGATAAGATTTTTCAACCCATGTGATTCAAATAATGCGATACTTTGTGTATCGGGCAAAAGATTAAAATCACCACATATAATATAATCTCCTTCTAATTTTTTAGTGAAATCTAAAATGTTTTTAGATTACTGAATTCTTTCTTCTGTATCACTTTTTCCCATTCCATTCCATAAACCATGAAAATTGATTATTGTGACGGATCTTTCTTTTATAGTGACTGTGACATATTGGAT
Organism: uncultured Candidatus Saccharibacteria bacterium; assembly: GCA_964455595.1. GTDB lineage: Bacteria > Patescibacteriota > Minisyncoccia > GWC2-36-17 > WO2-46-25 > WO2-46-25. The sequence goes on from CAYVXI010000051.1 coordinate 1,824, forward strand.
ATTTCTTGCATACCATACACCATCACATTGTCATGATTTAAAGCTTTACCACCCGTATTATGTCCTTCTAGGTGTTGATATGAGGCAGACCATATTTCTTGTAAACAAAATACGTCAATCTCTTTATTTCTTTCAAAAAAAGAGATTGACGTATCTTTACCAGCTCTTCCTCCCCATGTATTAAGTGATATAATTTTCATATCAAGAAAGCAACTCTTTCAAATTAAACGTAAGGTCTAATAATTCTTTCTCTTTATCCAAAACAGACACTCCTTTATCAATGAGCTTCGCAATAACAGACAGTTCTTTGGTGTAATTAATAAGCGTTGCGCCAACAAGTTTATTATCTTTTAATAATATACATTCACATGCATTTAATTCTGGGAAGTGTCGCATAATTATAGTGCGGTCTTTTTTTCTAATATCTCCTACAAATGCAATTGCTGTATCAAAACCATATGCAGTATAAAATGACACAAGACAAAATGGTATGCGCGTACCAATGCCAGAAGATGCCAACATATTTAAAGCAGCTACTTTCCCTTGTTGTTGTGCATTTGTCCAATTACCAAGCTGAATATGTTCGCCGAGTGTCACATCCATAAATTCTGCACTATCACCAGCCACCCAAACGTCTTTTTTGTTTGTCTCCAAAAATTCGTTTGCTATCACGCCCGATATTGTTGAAATTCCTGCATTTTTAATCCATTCAACTGGATATGTATTTCCTATACCTACTATAACCATATCAGTATCTATTACTGTACCATCTGATAGCTTAACCCCTAAGACACTTTCACTACCAATTATTTCCTCTATGTTTGCATTATGAATAATTTTTATTTTATTCCTTTCAAGGGCATCTTCGATAATATGTCCGGATTTTTCATCCAAAACTGACTGCCAGAAATACGGTTCGCGCACAATCACCGTCACCTCAACTCCCGCTAAATGAAGTATGTCACACATCTCAAACCCTATAAATCCCCCACCGATAACAACTGCTTTTTTTGAATGTTTTATTTGCGCGATAATTGATTGCGCATCATCAAGAGTTCGTAAATAAAAAATATTCTTTTTATTAGAACCGGGAATTTTTAGAGTATGCACTCCCGTTCCCATAGCTAATAATAGCTTATCATAATGCAATTCTTTGCCATCATCTAAGGTTACGGTTTTATTATGGGTATCAAGCGACACGGCTCTCCTATTAGAAACAAATGTTATCCTGTTTTTTTTGTACCATGCCTCATCTTTTAACCAAACACTATCAAAAGGTATTTTTTCAAGAAAAAAATTCGGTTTAGAAAGCATGATACCTGAATAAAAACGGTGTGGTTCGTCTGATACAATGGTTATGTCCGCATGTATATCTTGCGCGCGAATGGTTTCTGCAGCTGTTGTTCCTGCTACTCCCCCGCCAATTATAAGATAGTGAAGCTTCATATAATCAATAATTCGAAATATCTATAACACCTAATGATTGTTTAAATTGCTCGAGATACCCAACCATAACCCAAACATTTATGATGATTGAAATAATTGTCAAAGAAATAGCTATCCAACCAATAATTTTTTCTTTTTTACCAGACTGGCGGATAAATTTCCATCCATACCAAAACCCAAACGGTGGAAGAAGAACGCTAATAGTATACATAATTATCTGACGTGATAGCGATGTTTCTTTTGGATTAGTTCGTAACGTAATACCACACGCAGGACAAAATACCATATCTTCAGAGACAAGCGCACGACATGATGGGCATGTAAGCTGTGGAAGTGAATTTATTTCTGGCATGTATTGCACGTGTCTGTAAATTTCTTTGCACGGTCTATATCTCCATGATATCTATCACGCAATTTTATAAATAATCGTGAAATGGCATGTTGTAATTCTTTAACATCAAATACTTGTTCGGGTTCTGTGCGTCTTTGATGCGTTCCGTTATCTTGTATAGATAATTCACAATGTTTAACCCATTTATTATGCGTACATATTTCGTAGCTAGAACACGTAAGTGTTAATCGTTTTGTTGAATATTCCAACCAATAGTCACCTAATTGTTGCTTGTCCTGCATTATAGTATGTAGCCTATGCATTGAACGGGTTAATACATTAATTGATTCGTCATACCACGTAAGGAAATCGGGTAGACTCACCGCATCTGCAACACCCGTAAGCGATTTACCTAAATATCCTTCTATACCACCTTTAAGTTGCTTGCTGAGCATAACGGTATCTTTCACTGTCTGAAGCCAATCCACAAACTTCATCGCTTCGTTCCCTGCGTCAGAATAAATTTTATCCTGCATTAATCGAGTGTTTTGTAAATCAAGCAACTCTACATTCAATATTTGTGTTTGTATATTACGGCGTATTCCTTCTTCACAGATTCGTCGTTCTTCTTTTTTTTCTTGAGTTGGTGAAATAACAGAACCACTTTCAATTATTGGTAATGATTGCGGTGGATTATTAATCGTTTCTTTTTTTAATGTCTTGTCATCTGTAGAATCATTTTCCTTTTTTTTCTCTGGTGCAACAACAATAGCATCCAAACATACTTTCAATGCATCCATGAGTTTCTGCCATTCATCAGTCGCTTTTGCTACATCTTTTTTTGCATGTATCCATCCTGAATCACCACCTTGTCTTTCAAAATCGTCTTTTGCTTTTTTTGCAACATCTCGAGCATCTTTTGCTTTTTTTATTGATTCATCAGCTTTGCTTCCCAATTCTTGATTCTTCCAACCCTCTCTATGTATTTCTGTGTGTTGTCCTTCCCCATTAGTTGAGCCATCTGCAGTCCATTTTCCTCCTGCGTCGCGTACCGCATTCTTCGCAACTTTTTCTGCTTCTTGCGCGAAATGGTCTGCTGAATCTGCAGCTTTTTTCGCATCATCGATACTATTAAAAGTTTGTTGAGCCGTTTCTTTAAGTGCTCGTGCTTTTTGTTCAGCTTCTCGCGCTTCTGCGCATGGGTCGTTATTATCTTTTATAAATAAACCATTGTTGCGAATCCACCACCACAAAAATCCTAGTGCAATAAGTATTACTATCCATTCATCATTGTAACTACTCATGTTATTCGTAAATGAATAAGAAGGTGAAATTGAATTATTATTTTTAATAGTATTATTTACGGGAGTGATAGTTGTATTTGTATTAAAAATTGAATCGGTTTGGCTACACAATGGTCCATTGCCGGATTCGGAGCCTTGATAAGTACATACAACAGTATGGTTTTTTCCATCACTTATTTGCACGGTAATGTTCCCAATATGATTAATTCCTTGATCGTGCGGACAGCCATTGGGTAATTCGGTATTAGGATGAGACCATGATGCAGTTGGGCCGGTTCCAGCATTAAAAACGCCACAAGAAATATTTCCTTGCCATGAATAAAACAACGAATCATTATCAGGGTCCATCGCTTGCACTGAATAATAGGTCACTGGCGCAAAAAGTTGAGCATGAATAGGCTCTACCTGGGGAGGCCTATTTGTATCTGCCAATACTAGATTCCTTATTAATACAGCGCTCATTAAACCAATAACAATAACAATAGAAATAAATGCCTTTTTCTGGTGTTTCATATATTTTTTATGATACGTCAAAATATGGTCATAAACAAGACTCATTTAGAGATAAAGTTATTTATAAAACGATCTCTTATTGCGTCATTTTAGACATTTTGTTATGATGGACTCGTTATGAGAGACCTTAAAGACGCTTTCAAAGAACAATCAAAAGATAAACCTGCCCTTACTGCAGCTATTTCATATCTTGTTTTTTTCTATCCTCGATTTACACAATACAAAACAAACCAAGATGTGCATTTTCACATGAAACAAGGTGTCGGGTTGTTGGTGTTTGCGCTTTCGTTACAAGGCATAATTTCAATTCTTGGCTATTGGGGCATGCCAACATGGCGTGTCTGGCCGGTACGTATCGTATTGTTGTATCTCTTTTTTATGGGTATACAAAATGCATTACATCATAGAAACGAATTTCTTCCTTGGATAGGTAAATACGCAAATAAGACTTTTGAAGAATAATTAACTATTACAAAGTGGCTGTTCAGTCGCTTTTTTGTTTTCATTTATATTTATGAAATGTATAAAAATATTATCGCGCGCTATTTTTCTTTGGGGAGTCCCTTTTTTTGTTTTTGCAGCAAACCCAGGAGATGTTGTAATTACTGAATTTGCATACGACTTAAAAGGCGCTGATAGCGGACATGAATGGGTAGAAATCTATAATACAGCATCAAGTTCAATTGACCTTACTGGTTGGAAATTTAATGATGTGTCAAATCATGGCTTAAATATCCCGCCCAAAAATGGCGGACAGGGATCAATTATTTTATCAGCTGGAAGTTATGCAATAATAGCTGACGATGCAGTTATGTTTCTTGCGGACCATCCTGGTTTTACAGAAACTGTTATAGACACAGTGATGAGTCTTAATAATACACAAGCAACGTTATTATTATCAGACAACACTAATACGGCAATAGATACGGTATCGTATACTAAAGACTGGGGAGCTGTAGGAAATGGAAAAACACTTGAACGAACTGATACGGTATTTCCAACCGATGTAACACATTGGAGAGAAAGCACACAAGACGGTGGAACTCCGGGATTATACAATAGCGCCACAACACAAAACTCGTCTAACGACACATCATTACAAAACGCAACGTCTACTACTGCACTACTTAACACACAGCAAACATCAACTACAATAAGTTCTGTAAATCCATTACAAGCAGACGCGAGAGAAAATATCGTAGGGCGCGCGAATGAACCTATCTTATTTAGTGGGTTTGGTACGGGTGGTGGTGGCGGTGTACTTTCTTTCACTTGGAATTTTGGCGACGGCACCAATGAAAAAAAACCTGAATTGCTTCATATATACGAATTTCCAGGCACTTATATAGCCACTTTAACCGTATCTAATGGTACTCAAATAAACGAAGACCAGATAGAAGTCCGTATATTCCCCGACTCTGTCACAATATCAGAATTCATACCTAATTCTGCAAATGGCGCCAACGAATGGATAGAACTTATGAATTCAGCCAATTACACCGTAGATATTTCTGGCTGGGGGCTTGGTACAAAAAAAGAAAAACCTACTTTTCTTTTACCTAATAATACATTTCTTCCCCATAACGGATACCTTGTTTTTTCAAATAATATCACCAAGATATCGCTAAACAATACCAAAGGTAGCTTATATTTATTCTATCCAAACGGACAAGTTGCTGGAGAAGTTACCTATGAAAACCCAAAACAGGGTTTTTCTGCTGCTTCACGAAACGGCACTCAATTTTATTGGACAAAAGAACAAACACCTGGAATGAAAAATGTATTTATTGAAACAACTGCTAGTAAAAACACCAATACTGTTGTATCTGTACAAGAAGATAATACCATCGGAAAAATTACAACACATATATCAGCACCATTTGCAGTATATGAAAAACAAAACGGGATAAAATCGTTCCTTGGAAAGCCTGCATACGCTGCTGTCATATCTGAAGATATGCCTTTTACAGAAGCTACATCATTAAACAATAATATGTCTGCTTCTGCTTTCAATGCTTTTCGCAGTGCCTATGTATTTTTATTCTTGGGCATTATTGCAGGCATAGGTTCTGTTGTATTTTATATAAAGAAAAATAAAGGGGTATAATTTATACATGAATAAAAAAATCATTGTGGGCACAAATACCTTAAATGGTTTATACTAATAACCTTATGCGCACAAAAATAATTCTTACCATTGGTCCTAGTTCTGATTCACCAGAAATGCTCGCTAAACTTGTAGAGAAAGGTTTTGATATTGCTCGTATGAATTTTTCACATTGTTCACACGAACAATTCAAAAAGAATATTAAAAACATCAGAGCAATAAGTAAAAAATACAAAACTGATATTAAGATTCTCCAAGATTTACAAGGTCCACGCATTCGTGTTGGAAAACTTCCTCCCGAAGGTAGAGAACTTTTCTTTGGAGAACAGGTTGTCTTTACTACAAAAAAAGGAGATAACAGCGATATGATTTTTGTAGATAACCCTGGTTTGCACAAAGATATAAAAAAAGGAGATCCTCTCTATCTTTCTAACGGCGAAATGCAACTTGTTGTTAAAGCGGTAAAAGAACATCGTATATACGCAAAAGTCTTACGTGAAGGCATCCTATATTCTCACAAAGCTATTAATGTTCCTCATACGAAATTAAGTATTTCTGGTCTAACTGCGAAGGATATTAAAGACTTAAAACTTGCTTTAAAAGAAGGGGTTGAATACATTGCTGTATCATTTGTACAGTCCGCTGAAGATATGAAACAGGCACGTCATTATGTTGGAAAGAAAGTAAAATTAATAGCAAAAATTGAAACTGCGCTTGCTCTAGAAAATATAAATAGCATTATTCTCGCATCAGATGGGATTATGATTGCTCGTGGAGATTTAGGTATCGAAGTTCCTGAAGAGCAAATTCCTTTTATTCAAAAGAACCTCATCCATCAGGCAATCTGGCATAACAAGCCCTCAATTACTGCTACGCAGATTTTAACTTCCATGATAAACCATCCTATACCCACACGAGC
>CAYVXI010000052.1:0-3962 GCA_964455595.1 uncultured Candidatus Saccharibacteria bacterium
ATTTTTGAGTATTTGTATTGCTTCATCTATTTCATTTGGGGTGCGAAATGGGCACGGCGGTTCAAGCCACACGATTATCTCCGGTGTAACCCCCTCTTTTTCTTCTAAAAATTGGAGTACATGTTTTAAAACAGGGTCAGGTGGCGTATCGTCCTGCGCTAACTCCGCGGGACGAATAAACGGCACTTCAGCGCCATATTCGCGAGCACCGGCCGCTATTTTTTCATCATCGGTTGTAACAATCACCCGCTCAACCAATGTGCTTTTCTTCGCCGCTTCAATAGACCACGCGATTAACGGCTTGCCGCCAAGCGGAATAATGTTTTTCCCCGGCAATCCTTTGCTTCCTCCACGAGCAGGAATAATTGCAACTATGTTTGATTTTGTTTGCATTTTATTTTTTGAATAGTTGTTCGACAATTTCAAAATCTTTGGGTTCATCTATGTCAATTGATGAGTAACGATCCATCTCATAGTATCCGATTTTTTCTCCCCTTATTTTTCCTTTTTTAATTAAATCTGTTTTTGAAATATAAATAGCCCCATTTTCTATGATAAGTGGCTTTCGTTTATCACGATTCTCTATTTTTTTAAAGGCAGGAATGAGATATTTTTCTTCTGAAATTTCATGTTGTGGATTGCGGTTAATTTCAACGCTTATTAAAGAATCAAAATTGCCGTTTAAAAATTTTTCTATTGCTTCGTCTAAATGTTTTGTCGTTCGCAAGGGAGAAGTCGGCTGAAGCAGAACAACTATATCTGGAACATAATTTTCTTTTTCTAAAGAATCAACGACGTGTTTTAACACTGGATCCATGGGTGTTGTATCTTCCGCAAGCTCTTTAGGGCGCACGATAACTTCGGCTCCAAACTTTTTCGCTACTTTTGCGATCTTTTCATCGTCAGTAGAAACGATTGTGCGATTTATAAAACGCGAATTGCGAGCCGCCTCAATTGAGTACGCAATTAAGGGCTTCCCCGCAAGAAGCTTAATATTTTTTCCCGGTATTCCCTTAGACCCTCCACGAGCAGGAATAATTGCAAGAATTTTCATAATAACAGATGCTAATATACGAATTAAATTTCTAATTAATCTAATTTCTAATCAAATCCCAATGTATAAAATAATAACGTGTTTAATTATTAAAATTTGTGATTTGTTTGGTTATTGTTTCTTGGAATTTGTATCTTATTGATATCCCCTGGGTTAATTAGGTCAATTCTATTTGTCTTTATTCGTATCATTTGTAATCATTGGTATATTTGTATCTGCATCATCGAAACATTATAACCCAAACAAAACAGTATCAGTTGTTTTTCTAAATATCAAAAATTTACTATGAAGCTCCCTGTGCTAAGAGCACAGGGTATTTGAGCGAAATTCTCCATAGCCCTTAACCCCTGCTTCGCCAAGGCTTCGCAGGGTTCTCCGCGCCTTCATCCCTGCTTCGCCAAGGCTTCGCAAGATATTCGGCGACGGAGAATAAAACTAGACAATGTAAAAATGAGTTGTATAAGTAAGATAGCGGATAGTTGTTTGTAACGCGGAAGGGAGACAGATTATGAAGAAACTGCGAAGCCAAGAGTGGTTCGGAAAGACAGACTTGCATGGTTTCCTACACCGTGGATGGATGAAAAATCAAGGCTGGCCCCAGGATATGTTTGAAGGCAAGCCAATCATCGGAATTTGTAACACGTGGTCAGAATTTACCCCATGTAACGGTCATTTTCGTGAGTTAGCAGAATGGGTAAAACGAGGGGTATGGGAGGCAGGCGGATTTCCGTTGGAGTTCCCTGTCATGTCTCTTGGCGAAACCCTATTGCGTCCCACGGCAATGCTTTTTCGCAATCTCGCGGCTATGGATGTAGAGGAGTCAATTCGCGGGAATCCAATGGATGGCGTGGTTCTTCTCATGGGTTGTGACAAGACAACGCCGTCGCTTCTCATGGGAGCCGCTTCAGTGAATTTGCCGACCATTGGCCTCTCTGGTGGCCCCATGCTCTCGGGCAAATTTCGAGGCAAAGAACTTGGATCAGGAACTGGTGTGTGGCAGATGTCTGAGGATGTGCGCGCCGGAAAACTATCACAAGAAGATTTCCTAGCCGCAGAGAGCTGTATGAATCGCTCTAAAGGTCACTGTATGACTATGGGCACAGCATCCACGATGGCATGTATGGTTGAGGCTCTCGGAATGTCTCTACCAGAAAATGCGGCGATACCGGCCGTTGATGCTCGCCGCAACACTTTGGCGCAACTCACGGGTCGACGTATTGTTAAGATGGTTAAAGAAGATCTGCCCATGTCAAAAATACTCACACGCGAGGCATTCAAAAACGCCATTCGTGTGAACGCAGCCATTGGCGGTTCCACGAATGCAGTCATTCATCTTATTGCGATTGCTCGGCGAATCGGCGTAACACTTACGCTAGATGATTGGGATACTCTAGGTTCAAACGTCTCTTGCCTTGTCAATTTACAACCGTCAGGTCAGTATCTTATGGAAGATTTTTATTATGCAGGCGGTCTTCCTGTGGTGCTTCGTGAACTGGATGAAGCACACATGCTTGACAGAAGCGCGCTCACTGTAAACGGAAAAACAATTGGAGAGAACGTGGCCAATGCCCCATGCTTTAATCGAGAAGTCATTCACGCGTATACAGAACCTTTTAAAGAAAACGCCGGCATCGCCGTTTTGTATGGAAACCTGGCGCCAGATGGTGCGGTAATTAAACCCTCCGCGGCAAGTCGAAACCTCATGCAACATCGCGGCCGTGCCGTAGTGTTTGAAACAATTGAAGATTTTCAGGCTCGCATCAACGATGATAATCTTGATATTGATGAAACGTGCGTTATGGTACTTAAAAATTGCGGACCAAAAGGTTATCCAGGAATGCCGGAAGTCGGCAACATGCAATTGCCGCCGAAACTTTTGAAACGAGGAATTAAAGACATGGTGCGTATTTCTGACGCTCGCATGAGCGGAACAGCATATGGAACAGTTGTTCTTCATGTAGCGCCTGAAGCCGCTATTTGTGGTCCCTTGGCCCTAGTAGAAAATGGCGACATGATTGCGCTTGATGTGCCCAAAAGAACACTCACGCTTGAAGTGGATGAGGCGACGCTCGCGAATCGACGTAAATTATGGAAACAACCATCACAACCACTACGCGGATATACAAAGCTTTACGTAAATCACGTTGGGCAAGCGAATACAGGAGCCGATTTTGATTTCCTTGAAGGTTCTAGCGGCTCCGAAGTTACTCGAGACGCGCATTAACACAAACAAACCCCTGTTTATTGCTAAGCAATAAACAGGGGTTTTTACATTCAATTTAAAAATTTAAAAATCAATTTTATTTACAACACTATAAAATGTTGTTCCCTTCATCTTTTTTTTGTAGGGTCCTCCCCCCGTCTCTATAATGTGCGCCAATTCTTTACTTAAACCTCCTTTGATTTCTTTCAAAAACGGTTCATACTTTTTAAGATTTTTGGCAAGATATGAAATCGCATACCCAAAATTATTTTGAGGAGATAAGCCATTTAGAAACCTTTTCATACCAAGTACAATTTCAGGATGCCCCGCATCAACGCCCTTGATTCCCGTGTGAGAGGTCGTACAAAATGCTCCGCCTTTTGCCACACTTTCACGCAATAGTTCGGTTATCGTTTTCCCAGCAAGCGCATGATGACCTGCGGCATCCACAATAAAGTCAAACAAACAATCTTTTCCAAAATGAGATTCAAGATTTTTTTTAGAATACGGATTGCGTTTGTTTTTAGAAACTAGATATCTTTGTTTTTCAGGAACGTTAAATAAATTACCAACGGTGTTGAGATTTTTTCTATCAATATCAGCTAAATAAATTTTAGTTTTTGGCAACAGGTCTTTAGCAACCGCCACGTGCCACGCGCCAACACGCCCCGCTCCTATAACGAGCATTTTGGGATTATCAAAACC
>CAYVXI010000053.1:0-2694 GCA_964455595.1 uncultured Candidatus Saccharibacteria bacterium
CAATAATTTTCTTTATCAGAAAGCTTAATACTAATGAGTGAGAACGGCACCTCTAAAGAACGGAGTGCCGCAGTGGCGCTCTCAGTATCAGAAACCGCAACGCGCTTCAAAACCTGATGAGCTTCGTCAATAATTCCTAAGACAGCAGTTTGATACCCCAAAAACTTCGGGATAGAATTTGCAATATACTGGGTAAGTAAATTAAAATCAAGCGTCTGAAGAATAGTGGCGTTAAGCAATGCGGTTGCCGCAAACGCTTTATTCCGCTCTATGATTGCCTCAATATCCTTAAGTTCATGACTAACTCTCGCTTGTTTTTTTTTCGATGAACGAACACCAAAATAGTACAACACAAGAAAAAGCACAATCGCTCCAGTTAAAGCCCATGGAAGATAATTGACTACCAAATACATTAGGGGGTAGATTAATTGCGGTATTTACGCTTGATTAGTCTTTTTTTTGCGCTATCTGCTTTTACCAAACCAAAGCCGCGCACCAGAGCAACCTTACGAGTACTGTTAAAAGCAAGCGATCCATGACGCTCAAGAATAAGAAAGACCTTTCCTTTTGAATCCTTTACAACTTTATGAAAAGAAAGAATAGATGTCGACATCAAATCATGTTTTGGGTAGGTCATTTGGACTGCATTTTCATTTCTGTGAGCAACTATAAAATACCCGGGCTTTCCCTTGAAATCTTTTTGAAGCTCTTTCATTCTGTAATGAGCTGGTTCTTCTGTTCTGCCAGTTGCGTAGTGAGATAAATTTGGTGATGTCGCATACAGAAACTTTGTTCTGGTTATTTTTAGAATTTTTTTAACAAGACGATTCGATAAACACCTGTAACCCGGGGTTATCAGTTGAACGGTTCTGATGCCGTTTTCTTTTTTTGTCAAATGATTTGGGATGTTTTTTGCGGCTGGGCCACGAAAACCAAATGGACCAAGCTTATATAAATCATCAATTAATTTCATGAGCTTCTGGCGATTAATTTCCTTGGGCACTTTAGACCAGTCAAATAAATGCTGTATATATTTACGAACAGTTGTTATACTGCCAGTCTGGTTCTTTGGCCTCCCTTTGGTAATATTAACGTACTCAACAGCTTTAGGATGTGGGTGAGCCGCAATGGCGATAAAGTTCCCAAAATGATAAATCATGGGCGCCCCAAGAGAGACGCCTGTGGCCGCAACTTGGATATGTTTTTTGTTTGACAGCGAAAGAAAACCGCCTCGTAAATTAGTTTGAGTAAGGCGAGCAATAATCTTTTCTTCCTCGACCGAAAAAGCTTTTGACTTCTTTTTTATGGCTTTTGTGACGTGGAAAGGGAAGTTCTTATCTAAGCCTTTTTTTATTTGTCTCGCCATACTTTCATGAACAAACACATGTCTATACGCCGTCTTCTAAAGCACTCATTGCCGCCCTCGCACATTCAACGTCTTGATTCACATCTGTGGAGCCGCCAACCCCGACAGCGCCGACTATTTTTCCTCCTATTTTTACCGGCAATCCGCCAGCGATAATCATCATTTCACCGCCAAACGAGGTGTTCACGCCAAAATATGGCTTCCCTTCTCCTGCATATGCTGCAACATCCCCGGATGGCATGCCAAGCGCAGCGGCCGTGAAAGCTTTTGCGTGTGCAAACCGAGGGCTAACGTGAAGCGCGCCATCCATGCGTGAAAATGCAATTAATACTCCATAGTCATCTACAATAGCAATGGAAACAACAATGCCAAGCTCGCGAGCTCTTTTCTCGGAAGCTTTAAGCGCTACAACTGCTTTTTCTAATGTAATCATATGTTATAGAAAATTAGTTAGTTATTTTTTCTTCAATAAGTTTTTGTATTTGAGAATACATAATGCCTTTTCTGATAACTTCTGGTTTTTCTCCAAATAAACTCACCATCACGCCTTGTTCGCGCGTAGCATGATTATATTCTCGGCTCACAAAAAAATCGTCTTCAACTTTGTAATCGGCACCCTCTCTGATATTCTTCGGAATGTTCAAAAAAATACCCTCATTCCCCGTTCCACTTTTATTCGCGGAAGATCCGACAACAACCGTGCCGTCTGCCGACGCCAGCTCTACAAGGTGTTGAATATAAGGTCCTGCATTAATGACAAAACATGATGTCCCGTTACCACGCATAGAATTAGAACAAACATAATCGGAAAGCGAATCAAAAATGGAATGTGGCTTCCGATTTAATATAAATCCGCACAAAAGTTTTTGTTCTTCAATAGCGTCAATGAATGGCAGGTATCGCTCTGGCACTTCTGCAATCTCAAGCAAGAGAGCTCTCTTTGTAAGCACGACGCAAGGCTTTGAGAGTGCTCGACCTTTTATTTCAAACATCTTCCTGATCGCGTTTTCACTATTACCTAGTAATGTGTACCCAACGCGGCTTGGAATAATTGCCAACCCACCGCTTTTGATGTTTTCGTATGCTTTCTCTATTTCTACTTTTTTTATTTTAAACTCAGTCATACGATTGTAATTATATCAGGATTTCAATATTATTTCAATAAAAATCACTTCGTCGTTTTTCATAACATCACTGTCCTATTAACCGTCAATCAACAACTACAAAGATTGCGGGAACACGTCTTAAACCCGCTTCAATCATACCAAAAAGAGCGCTGTTGCGCAATGAAAGCGGGAGCCGTCACAGCAAGTCCGCCAATCACAAAA
>CAYVXI010000054.1:0-3653 GCA_964455595.1 uncultured Candidatus Saccharibacteria bacterium
GCGATGATTGCGAATGTTTCTCCCGCCCATACGCCACGACTGATTTCTTCCCGCTCTTTGAGGGTTAGCCTCTGATATGTTGTTGTCATGCCCATCAGTGTAAACCAAATCGGGTTGTTGCGTTAGTTTCTTGAACTCGCCCCTGAAACTGTTGACTATTTATTAAGAATATACTATAATTTTATTCGTATTCAAGACGAGTTTCGGCTCAATTTTTAATGTACTTTTTCAATTAAAGGAGTGAAAAATGGATTATCTTAAATGGATAGTAGTTGGCATCTTTAGCGTGATTATTCTTATTGCAATAGTGCGATATGAATATAAACGTAAATTGGAGAAACAGACAGATCTGCAGAAAACAGAGGCGCTCTGGTGGAAACTGCAAGATGACCCTGCTACTCGTAACAGCGAAGTCCACCGAACCATTGGTGAAAAGTTGGACAAAATGCTTTTAACTGAGCTTGAAAAAGCCCTGCGAGTAGTACGAACAACGAGTCGGTTGATATCCCTTGATACGTTCAGTGATGAAGACCGGCAAAATCGTCGTAAAAGTCAAGATACATTGGAGGCTATTTTTCGGTCATGGTATGACCACCGTCCAAAGATTAGAAAATTTTTTGATAACCGAAAGGGAATAAGAGTGATTCAACGAATCTTCAGGACATTTTCAAACTAGTCTTTCCTATAATACCAAAGTCACACAATGCAACGTGTGGCTTTTTTTATTCCGTGAACTGATTTCATAACGCGATGTGTTTGGTGGATTTGTTTCGCGGTGATATACTAAAGCCATGTTATTTCAGATAGCGTTATTCGGAATATTTTGCATAATTGCGGTAATGATAGCATTTGGTACGTTTGTGGTTTTGTATCATTTTCAGCGATTTCGTCTTCACGAAAACGCGCATCGTTCGCGTATTCTTGTGTTTCTTATCGGTTCTGCCATTTTTATATGGTTAGAGATTAGTTTTGCAAACGCCGTTTCCTGGCAAGATATTTTAAACCTTCTTACCCATAACCGTTTCATACAATAATATGCTTTCATTTCGCCAAGGAGAAAATGTTATTAATACGTATTACCACCATAAGTTCTATTTATTTTTGGAGATTTTCCCTATCGCTATTTTTTCTTGCGTTATTATTGCTCTTTCTGGGGTTATTTTGTGGCTTGCTTCTAGCGTTATGGTTCCCGTTGTTTTTTTAGGAACGATAGTATTACTTCATATTTTTTGGATTGCATTGTTTGTAGTTCTTATAGATTTCTCTCTTGATTTTTGGGTTTTGACAGACGCGCGCGTTATTGCGGTGGAACAGAAGGGGCTTTTCTCGCAGAGCGTGGGGGAGTTCGAATTGTCTAAGATTCAAGATGTGATGGTAGAGGTAAATGGTATGGTTGCTACGCTGCTTAATTATGGAACAGTCAGAATAAGCACAGCGGGGGAGCATCAGAATTTTGAAATGCACTATGTGTTTAATCCTAACGCCATGAGAGATGCAATTTTACAGGCATCCATAAGTGGTAAACAGCAAGTATAGGTATGACCCAGTCTTTATTATAAGCGTTTCCGATTATATTTAAGAAAACCCTCTCGCAGTTCGACCATTCGGCAGTGAGCTCATGGCCGAACTGGCGGGCATGGTGTCCAGCACCTTTTATAAAAGGTGCTGGATGAGCGAGAATGAGAGGGAGCGCAATTTTCTCGCCGGGAAAATTGATAGCGTGTTTTTGAAAATATAATCGGGAATGCTAGCTTGTTTCTGAAACGTTTTTGATGTTATGATGGCACTATACTTATAAACTATATGATGGACAAAGCAATCAAGGGCTTTCCCGTTCAATTTGGGTGGATGCCGAAAGTTGAGAATGAAGCTAATTTAGCACAATTGGAAAAATTTGTGTTTGTTGGCATGGGTGGTTCGCATTTAGCTGCCGATTTACTCTGTGCTAAAAATCCATCACTGAACGCAATTATTCATACTAATTATGGTTTGCCAGATCTTTCCGAAAACGAATTAAAAGAACGTTTAATTGTATTGATGTCGTATTCGGGAAATACCGAAGAAGTAATAAACGCATTTGCAGAAGCAGAGAAGAAACATTTGAATCTTGCTATTATTGCATCTAACGGAAAACTTCTTGAACTAGCAAAAGAAAAAAACATTGCCTATGTGCAGTTGCCAGACACGGGTATTCAACCTCGTTCTGCTTTGGGATATTCTGTTAAAGCATTGGTAAAGCTTTTACGTCAGGATAATGAACTTGCAGAATTATCTTTATTACAAAGTGTTCTTGAAAAAGATATATATGAAGAATCCGGCAAGGCACTTGCTGTAAAATTGCAAGGTAAAATTCCTGTAGTGTATTCTTCCTTTCAAAATAAAGCTGTTGGATACAATTGGAAGATAAAACTAAATGAAACAGGAAAAATTCCCGCGTTTTATAATATGCTTCCCGAATTAAATCATAATGAAATGACTGGGTTTGATATTATTGATTCAACTAAGAACCTATCCGCGTCATTTCATTTTATTTTTTTGAAAGATAGTCAAGATTATGAACGTGTTTCGCGCCGTATGGATATTTGCAAGACACTGTACGAAGCAAGAGGATTGTGTGTGGAAACTATTGAACTTACAGGTACAGGACGCTGGGAACGAATTTTTGGATCGTTGCTTATTGCTGATTGGACCGCGTATTACACAGCGATTGCCTATGGTGCCGACCCTGAACAAGTGCCCATGGTAGAGGAATTTAAAAAATTGATGGCTTAATTTATTATATGTATTTATTATTTGACATTGGTGGAACCAAAATGCGTATTGCTGTTTCTAAAAATGGCAAGCATATTAGTAAACCAAAGATAATTCCTACACCAGCTCATTTTGAAGAAGCCATGCGCGTGTTTGCCGACAATGTTTCCGCGCTGAAAGGGAAGGCGAAAATAACGATGGCAGTAGGGGGTGTTGCAGGGCCGTTGGATGCAAAGAAAACCAAACTGGTCAATTCCCCGCATTTGCCCGGGTGGATCGGCAAAGATCTGAAAAAAGAAATCCAGAAGATAGCCGGGACGAAAAAAATATATCTGGAAAACGATGCGGCGCTGTCGGGGCTTGGCGAAGCGCATTTTGGCGCGGGGAAGGGGAAGGATATTGTGGCATATCTGACAGTTTCCACGGGAGTAGGGGGTGCGCGCATTGTAAATGGATATATAGATTCAAACGCTATGGGATTCGAGCCGGGTGCGCAGATAGTACATGATGGCAAGTCTCTGGAGCACTATATTTCGGGTGCCGCCATGACGGCACGACACCGCAAAAAACCGCATGAAATAACAGACCACGCCGTGTGGGATGAAGCCGCGCGCTATCTGGCGTACGGCATACATAACATGATAGTGCACTGGTCGCCCGACCGCATCGTGGTGGGGGGTTCGGTGATGCTGAACTGCATATCGCTTGCAAAAGTCATTGCATACACGAAAGAATGTATGCATATATTTCCTGAATTGCCGGAGATAAAAAAAGCGGCGCTGGGGGACGTCGGGGGACTCTACGGCGCGCTGGCTCTGCTGAAACAGATACGGAAAAAGAAATAACCTCCAGATGAAAAGCATCACGCCGCAAACGCTTGCACTGCGAAAGAAGAAGGCGAA
>CAYVXI010000055.1:0-3031 GCA_964455595.1 uncultured Candidatus Saccharibacteria bacterium
ACCGCAGGCATGATTTCGTTTACGCCTCTAATGCCCAAATAGGTGTCGTGTTCACCTGCAAAGCTTGCTCCTGGGAGATCTTCTGCTGTTGCTGAAGAACGAACCGCCATATCGGCATTTTTTACTTAGCGATGTTCAGTATCTGTGTATGCGTGCTATATTTGGTATACTAATTCTTTAGGAAATTCTGTTTTTTTAATGGTGCTACGAACAAGTTCTGCACGCTTTGCAAGATTTTTCAGGTTGTGAGTATCAAGTCCTGTTAATGTCTTTTTAATAAATTGTGCAAGACCCGTTTCATTTAAAAAGAAGCGATATGCTTCTGCGGTGACGATAAAACAAGATAGCACGCGCACGCCTTTGCTTGCTAGTTCGCGTATCATTTCTCCCAGTGATGCGTTTTTGCCTCCTACCAGCGCAACATCTTTAATGCCAACCTTTTCAAACGGAACAATGAATTCTTTTTTCATGGTGTTATTTTTTATTATGTTTCAATTTTTTAAAGCTATAAGTAAATCAGAAACATTAGAATCGGGTGGTCCTGTTTCTAAATGGTTTCCCATTTTTTCAAATAATGGATAGGTATCGTTATTTTCTAAATACGCAGTAACATCTATTTTCTCTTGCTCAACGTTTGTCTTTGTTATTATATCATAAATAGCTCCTGCGTACGGGTCGTTATCATGACTGTCAGAGGCGATTGATGTAATGCGGTAACGGTAACTTTGTTTATTTGCACGCTACCTATTTTCGTTCAGTTCTATTTCGTGAATAGAACGGTTGCGATGTATGATTTCGTCGTTGCGTACCGACAAGAAGAATTCGTACTGACTTCGTGGATGTCGTCCGTACCACACAAGGAAGTCGCTTGAAATGGATTTCTTGCGCAATTCATCGCCCTGTATTTCTAAAAAGCGATTATACGAATCAAAAGCATGCTGTTCAAAAAGGTAGTTGAGTTCAAGCGACCAGCGTGGCTTGAATAAATACATAAAATAGGATGACCAAAAATAAAAGAATGCAAAAAACATAGGTATGAGTGTGTAGCGGATGATGCCTGCTTTTTGTTCAAGTCGCGCAAGATGTGAAACAACAATAACATGCATTGTTTCGTTGTCAGCTGCCATACGGGCAAATTTTGTTATTTTTGAAAGTTTAAGTGCGCGTTGTTCGTTAGAATAAAACATGGTAAGAAGCGTGAATGTTGCTGATTCCCAAGAGTGATAGGGGACGCGGGCAATAACTTCTACTGCGCGAAATTTCAAATAAGACGGTTCATTACCATAAACCGTATCACCGCACCATACAAGAAACGTCCCTAAAATACGCGGGAGCAGACTAGGGTTGTAATTATCAAAGGGTTTTTTGTACTCTTCTAATTGCCCCTTGTTATTTAGTTGCTCGTTAAGCGCTTCGAATTCTTTGTCGGTTCCATTAAGTTCCATAAAGATAGTATATCAAGAGGTTATTAAAATAGAAAGGACGAGTTTCAATTATTTCCCATTCTGTATTTTTATATCAGGGACAAAGTATAACGCAATTGAATTCATACAAAATCTTTTACCCGTAGGTTGTGGCCCATCATTGAATACATGACCAAGATGAGAACCACAGTAAACGGGGTCAGGTACCCTTTTTAGGTCTCCCTGTCGATCGCACAGTCGCTTCAAGCCCAAACTTCGTGATCATTTTCACAACCCAAACATCTGCACCAAACGGCGTCCCTCTTACCACAGATCCTCTGATACTCTCTTCCTCTTCTTTTGATTGTGGTGTGTTTACAAACGAAAGGTAATCTCTAGGTTCTGGTATCGGCCACTCTGACAGAATTTTCTTTTTTTGTACATCATTTGAAAGTCGGAAAAAGGGTACCTGACCCCCTTTCCCGATCCCGTTTTAAGCGGGATGCCACGTTAGCAGTGTGGTGCTTGCCCCGCCCTTTGCGCATAGACAAAGCGCTATTCTACCAAGTAATTCTAGTCCTTATACAACGGACAAAGGGCGGGGCTTGCGTGGAAAGGGCTTTAAAACCCTTCGAGGGTTCAAATTTTACCCCGCACTGTGCTTCGCTCTGGTGCGGGGCGCTCCCTCTCCGCCAGTTCCGTTCGGATATTTTCAAACAGACACCGCCTCGCTTCACTCGGCAACCCCAAAAAGATATTCGGGCAGTGTGGCGGGGCTTCAATGCGGACTCAGTTTTGCGAAAACTATTTTCTGGGGATTTGGATTTTCGCAAAACTGAGACTAATTTTTTGAATTCGCATTTTGTCCGCGCGGGCTTTTCGGATTTTTTGCGGAATTATTTAATAGTCGTAAAGATGCTCAATCTTTACTCCTTCTGATTCAAGTTGAACCAAAATTGAGCTAAGAGATTTTGCGGGAGCCTGCACCGCAATTCTTTTATCTGAACTTGTCATCATGTTCATTGTGAACAAAATTACCCCGTCTTTCAAAGCATTATTCCAATTTTGCGGTGCAACAGCAGTTAGCAAAATCTCATCACTGCCTGCAAAATCTACAAATTCAACACCTTTTCGTGCAAGTGTAGGAATAGTGTCCGTGAAGCCTTGATAATGAGGCACCGTGATAATGTAAGAATTGCTACCCAAATCTTTAATCTTATGAACCCGTGAATCTTGAAAAATGCTTTCGGGTACATTTTTAACCGCAACATATATTTCAGTATCAGCTATTCCGTAAACTGCATGCGTTCCAATTCTTATTAACAAAGCATATCCTGTTTTTACTCCGTATTCTAAACTAAGAAAAATCTTCCGCTCAAGTTTTCGTAAAAAATGCGAACCGAAAAAAGGAGTACTTGTCCAAAGCCCAATAAACTTTTTTCCATATGGAAATTGATACCATGGATCAGTTGGAATGAAAGCCCCGTAATCTTGTGCTACTTTGGCGGCATAAATACCTTCCTCTGTTTGTGAACCACCCAGCCATTCTGAAACTCTACCGATTGTATTCTCCCAAACTCCTTTTACTGCATACTCAACAGTAAAGCTTGTTCCTATTACCGCTTCCA
>CAYVXI010000056.1:0-11787 GCA_964455595.1 uncultured Candidatus Saccharibacteria bacterium
AACTGTATGGCGCGTCGCAGGAAGGGAAAGGAAAGACGATAGTCATTGAGTATTCGTCGCCCAACGCGGCAAAGCCCATGAGCGTGGGACATTTGCGTTCTACTAGTATAGGGGAGTCATTGAAACGGCTGTATGAGTTTCAAGGGTATACCGTTATCGGTATTAATCATTTTGGCGATTTTGGCACGCAGTTTGGAAAATTGTTGGTGGCGGAAGGAAAATGGAAAGACGAGGTGGCGTTCGCGCAAGAGCCCGTGAAAGAGATGCTTCGCCTGTACGTGAAATTTCACGAAGAAGCGAAAAAAGATGAAACGCTGGAAGACGAAGCGCGCGCGCTGTTTAAAAAAATAGAAGAAGGAGATGTCCGGCTGTTACAGAAATGGGCGGCGTTTTGCGCTTTAAGCGCGGCAGATTTCCAGAAAACATATGACGCGCTGGGCATTGCCATCGATCTGACGCTGGGCGAAAGTTTTTATCAGAACAAACTGGCGGACGTTGTAAAACGATGTCTTGCAGAAAAAATTGCAGTACAGAACGAAGACGGGTCTGTGGCGGTGAGTTTTGAAGGAGATGTATTCCCGTCATATCTTTTGCAGAAAAAAGACGGCTCGTCGCTGTATGCAACGCGCGATATTGCTACGGCGGAGTTTCGGCTTAAAGAATTCGCTCCGGAAAAAATAATCTATGTGGTGGGTGGGGAACAGACACTCCACTTCAGACAGGTGTTTGCGACGCTTGAAAGCATGGGATACGACAAAAAACTTTTCCAGCACGATGGATTCGGGCTTATATCGTTGCCTGAAGGGAAAATGTCCACCAGAGAAGGAAGAGTGGTGTTTTTAGAAGACTTATTGAAAGAATCAAAACAGCGCGCATATGCGATTGTATCGGAAAAAAACCCAACACTTACTAACAAAGAAAAAAATGAGATTGCTGAAGTGGTAGGCGTTGGGGCTATTATCTACAACGACCTTTCCCAGAGCCGCGAGCGGGATATTATGTTTGATTGGAAACGCGCGATGAGCATGGATGGTTCAAGCGCGCCGTATATCCAGTATGGCTACGCGCGCGCGATGCAAATTCTAAAAAAAGCAGGAGAGTTGCCGTCTGAAGCGGAAACTGCGAGCGTGAAAATCACCACCGAACGGGAAGCAAAGATTGTGCGGCTCATTGCGCGATTTCCAGAGGTTGTGCAGGAATGCACCGCAAGCGACCACCCGCACATACTTGCAACCTATCTGAACGCGTTGGTGCAGGATTTTGGCAGGTTTTACAACGAAGACCCCGTTCTTACCTCCGAAGGCGACATCAAAAAAACACGGCTCCTGCTTGTTGCTTCTGTCGCACAGGTCATCAAAAACGGTCTTCGATTACTCGGTATCCGCACTCTGGAGCGGATGTAACACGGCTTATGATGTGTTTTGTGAAAGCCCTGTTTAGCGCTACAATAAGAACATGTCAGTTGTAATAACAAAAAGCGCACAGGAGACGAAGGCGATAGCACGGGCGTTTGCGCGCGCGATTCTGAAAGAGATAACAACAGGAAAAAAGGCCATGGTTATAATGCTTTCCGGGCAACTTGGCGCGGGAAAGACGACGTTTGCGCAGGGGTTTGCGGCGGGGCTGGGCGTGAAAGAAAAAACAAAAAGCCCGACGTTCGTGCTGATGCGGCAACACGCCATAAAAGGAAAACATTTTACCCAGCACCTTTTTAGTCATCGAGAAAAGTCAGGTTCTACGCTTGATAATAAAAAAGGTGCTGGGTTCACGCATTTTTATCATTTGGATTGTTATCGTCTGGAAAGCTATAAAGAAGCAGATTCTATCGGACTAAAAGAGGTGTTGGCAGATCCCCGCAACATTGTGCTTGTGGAATGGCCAGAAAAAATAAAAAAAGCTTTGCCGCGCAAAGCCATTATGATTCGTTTTCTATCTATCAATGAGAACTCCCGCAAACTGAGCTTGCTTCATATATAGCTTTCGCCGCGATACGAGCCAATTTCGTGTCAGGACAAGGAACGACGACGAAGATGTAGAGGCTCTACTTCAAGAAGGAATGACGAAGTATCTGCACGAAACTGGCTCGTATCCCTTCGGGTTCTGGCGATTTTCTTCCCTCGCTTTGTTGCTCCTCGTCGTGGTAGAATAATCTACGAACTCCTCGTCGCGTCTCGCGAATGAAAGAAAATCGCTTAAGAACGCGGCTGAAAGATATATATGAAGCAAACTCTGGTTTTAATTGACGGAAACGCGCTGGTACATCGTGCGTTTCATGCCTTACCACCTTTGTCGCAAAACGGCGAACCTACTAATGCCGTGTACGGTTTTACCAGTGTTCTTTTAAAAGTTGTACGCGAATTAAAACCAGACTATGTTGTCGCAACGTTTGACTTGGCCGGCAAAACATTTCGTCATGATGAGTTTGAAAAATATAAAGCGCACCGTCCAAAAACACCTGACGAACTGATAAGCCAATTTCCGAAAGTGAAGGAAGTGGTAAGGTCTTTTAATATTCCTATTTTTGAAAAAGCAGGTTTTGAAGCAGACGATGTTATTGGAACAATTGCTACACTAGTAAAAAAAGAAAAAAATATTCAGACACTTATTATAACCGGAGACCTAGATACATTACAGTTGGTGGATGACACAACACATGTATACACATTAAAAAAAGGAATTTCAGATACAATTATATATGATGATAAAGCAGTACAAGACAGATTCGGTATTGCGCCATCACAAATGAATGATTTTAAAGGATTAAAAGGCGATCCCTCAGATAATATTCCTGGCGTACCAGGTATTGGCGAAAAAACGGCAAGTGGACTTCTTAACGAATACAAGTCGTTGGAGAAAATTTATGAAAACATTGATCTTATTCCAGGGAAAGTAAGAGAAAAATTAAAAGAGCACAAAGAGCAAGCATTTTTATCAAAAAAACTTTCTATTATTAAGTGCGACGTGCCTTTAGAGTTTGTTTTAAAAGACGCAAAGTTTGGAGAATATGATAAAAAGAACGTGGAAACGGCGTTTCGAAAATTTGGGTTTTTTACTTTGCTTTCACGGTTAACAGAAAATAACGAAACAGTAAAAAACACCACAATTAAAACAAAAAGAGCTGGCGCGATTGTGGCTTCATCTACCGGTACTAAGGTGTTTTCGAAAGAAGATTTAGTTGCTGTTAAGTTTGAAAACAGCAACGTTGTATTAGCTTCTCAGGACAATGCTACCATTGAAATGTCTTTAAAAGACGCAAAAGAACTCTTAGAAAATAAAGACATTAAAAAAATCGGCTATGATTTCAAAAAATCATTTAAAGACTTATATAAAAACAACATCACGTTTAATGGTTTGTATTTCGATATTCTTATAGCTGCCTATTTATGTTCTCCGGGGCAAAAAAATTATTCAATTGAAAAGGTTGTGTTTGATGAATTATCCGAACAAGAGACTGGTGTTGTGGTGTCGCCCGTGTTATTTTTCGAGTTGTATAAAAAATTAGATGAAAAATTAAAAAAAGATGGATTGGTAAGAGTGTTTAATGAAATTGAAATGCCACTTGTAGCTATTTTAGCAGAAATGGAAATAAGAGGAATTAAGATGGACAAAAAAAAACTACAGAACCTTTCTGTGATGCTTGAGAAAGAAATTAAAAAACTCACCACAATTATTTATACATTAGCAGGAGAAGAGTTTAATTTGGATTCGCCGTCACAAATGTCCAAAATTTTATTTGAAAAGCTTGGTATTAAAAAAGAAGGAAAGGATAAAAAAACAAAAACAGGAATGTCCAGTACTAAGGCAGAAGAATTGGAGAAATTAAAAGATGAACACGAGATTATACAACACATTCTTGTATACCGAGAGTTGGCAAAATTAAAAGGAACCTACACAGATTCTTTACTAAAATTAATAGATAAAGATACAGGGAGAATTCATACATCGTACAACCAAGTTGGAACAGCAACCGGAAGGCTATCATCTCAAGACCCAAACCTGCAAAACATTCCCCAAAGGGGAGAGTTTGCTAAACCACTGAGAGATGCATTTATCTCGGAAAAAGGATATTCTTTAGTGTCTTTTGATTTTTCTCAAATAGAGCTACGTATCATAGCGTCTTTATCAAAAGACAAAAAAATGATAGCTATTTTTAATTCAGGAGGCGATGTTCATACGTCTACCGCGGCAGAAATTAACAATGTTTCAATCGATAAAGTAACCCCAGAAATGCGCTATGCAGCAAAAGCATTAAATTTCGGCATACTGTATGGTATGGGGCAAAAAGGGTTTTCAGATTCATCCGGCATAGATATGAAAAAAGCAAAAGAATTTATCGATACATATTTTAAAGAGTTTTCTGGTATTGCAAAATTTATCGAAACAACAAAAGAGAATGCTCGAAAACAAGGGTTTGTGCAGACTCTTTTAGGAAGAAAGAGATGGCTTCCCGATATTAATTCTCAAAATTGGATTTTCCGTAATTCAGCAGAACGTATGGCGCAGAATATGCCCGTGCAAGGATTACAAGCAGATATTATAAAAATAGCTATGATTCGCGTAGAGAACGAATTAAAAAAGATGAAAGCAAAAGAAGATGTACGCATGATTCTGCAAATTCACGATGAATTAGTGTTCGAAATAAAACATGATATACTAGAAGCAGTAACCCCTATTATTAAGAAGGCAATGGAATGCGCCTTTGAACTTTCCGTTCCTATCGTAGTAAATACAAAAAAAGGAAGTACTCTTGGAGAGTTAAAGTAAAACGTCATTGAAAATTTTTTCACATGAACGAATTAACTAAAGAACACATAGCACAAAAATTGAATATGATACGTGTTCCTGTTTGGCGAACTGTCGCTATAGGGGTTTTTTTCATGGTTGGTTTTTATTTGTTTTGGCTTATACCTTCTTTGAATGATATTAAAGAAAGAAGTTTTGCTCATCAACTTGAGATAGCAGAAAAAGAACGCGCTGAATTGCATAGAGTTTTAAGAGACCATCCGAAAGAGAGATTAGGAGAATTATTTCTGTTTATTTCCCCGAAATTAAAAAACAACATTACTTTTGACACAATAGATAACAGTGATTTAGCCACTTTTTTTGATACTCGTAGCGATGTGGCGGAATTTTCTATTATAGATCTTGTTGGTCAAGAAAAAATGCACATAACACGAGACACCGCCTTTAAATCAGAAGACTTTGTAAATGTTTTAGAAAAAAAATCTTTTCAAGAAGCCGTTGTGTCAGGTTCTTCATATGATGTGTTTCATGGTAATAGCAATAACGATCTTGGTATAGTTGCTTCACAGCGATTTAACCTTCATGAATTAGGAAGTTTTATTTTTACCATACGAATAAACATTCATGACGAGATTAATAATTTCTCAGAGAATTTAAAAAATGAAGAAGGAGAGTTGATAGTTTTATTAGATAATAATGGAATTATTATAGACGGCTATAATCATGACAACATAGGTGTTTCTATGTTGGATAATGATTTTGTAAAAAAAGTATATGAAGGTAATCAAGAAGGAGACGAAAACCATCAAGCAGGAGTTTATGCCGATATGAATGGAAATAAATTTCAAGCAACGGCACTTGAAATTTTACCAGTGCGTTTTGTTGTTGTTGTGGAAGAGGTATATAAAGATTTTTGGAGATCATGGAATAGGTTTCTTTTTCTGACTATTACTGGCATCGGATTCTTTATTATGTTAGTTATTTTTCTAACACAAAACACCATAAAGATGTTTTATTTTTCTGCCAAGCTGTTGCAGGAAAAAAACAGAACAGAGTCAATTATATCTAATCTTGAAACAGGTATTATAGAATATGATGCTGATTTTCGTATCACGCTTGTAAATCCGCGAGTTGAGGCTATGTTACACATACCTAAAGAACAATTAATTGGTTCGGTGGTAAAATCAGATGATATTATTAAACACCCTGAACTACGCCCACTTGTCGAGATTTTTTACCCTGCTATAGCTGAAAAAGTAAAAACAATAAAAGATAATGACGATTCAAATCACACTATTGAATTAAAAGTGCGCGGAGAATTAGACTTACAAGTTACAACTATTCCCATTTTTGATGCCACAAACAATACATTTCGTTATCTAAAAGTACTGCGTGATGTGTCGCGTGAAAATGCAATCGCACACTCAAAGTCGGAATTCATTTCAGTTGCAGCTCACCAGCTTCGCACTCCACTTTCAGCCATTAAATGGGTGTTTCGCATAGTTTTAGATGAAGATGCTGGTCCTATTAGTGTGGAACAAAAGGATATTTTGCAAAAAGGATATGATTCCAATGAAAGAATCATTAAGTTGGTGGGAGACATGTTAGACGTTGCTCGTATTGAAGAAGGTAGATTTGGATTTGAATTTTATTTCATTGATTTCATTGGTTTGGTTCAAAAAACCATTGATGGACTTAAAATTAAAGCACAAGAAAAGAATATAACTTTAAATTTTGAAAAACCAGATGTGCTTGGTCCGATAAAACTAGACCCCGTAAAAATAGAGCTTGTATTACAGAACCTTCTAGACAATGCTTTAAAATACACTCATGTTGGGGGTACTATTACCATTAAAGTAGAAATTGTTGGGCCACGGGTTAAGGTGAGTATAAAAGACTCTGGAATTGGTATTCCTGCAGGACAAAAAGAACGTCTATTCGTTAAATTCTTCAGAGGCACCAATGCGGTCAGACTTGAAACAGAAGGAAGTGGTTTAGGGTTGTTTATTGTTAAGAATATTCTTTTACGGCATGGTGGAACAATAGATGTTGAATCAGAGGAGAATAAAGGAACAATATTTTCATTTACCTTACCACTTGAAGAAAGATTTATACCGAAAGAAAGCGAGTTGACCGAATTCGTGGAGGGATTATAGGTTTCGTGTTGATTTTTAGGCGCATTTCGGCTATACTTTCTTTACTATGAAAAAGAAAATAACGGTCAAGACAAAAAAAACAACAGTAAAGAAAAAACCCGCCACGAAGAAAAAGACAGTGACGGTAAAAAAGCCCGTTGTGGTACGGGAATTCATCACAAAAGAGATGTTTGTCGCTGAGGCGGTCGCCAAATACCCCGAAGCCATCGAGGTGTTTTCCGAGTATGGTTTACATTGCATCGGCTGCTTCGCTTCGGAGCTTGATACGGTAGAGTCGGGTGCAAAAGTGCACGGCATCAATGTGGAGCATCTGCTCTATGATGTGAACAAACACATCGGCAAGAAAACCGGGAAATAGCATCGAAACGAGTTTTATGCATACGATACGTTCAGCAGGATTCATTCTTTTCAGGCAGAATAAAAAAAAGGAGGTTTTGTTTTTACTGCTGCGCTCCCGCGCCGGATTCTGGGGTTTCCCAAAAGGACGTCTTAAAAAAAACGAAAAAAACAGAGACGCTGCCGCAAGGGAATTATATGAAGAAACGGGAATTCACTCTTTCTTTATTATATCTGGATTTTCATCATTGCTCTCATACCACACCTCGGCAGGCTCTCCCAAAACACTTTCATTACAAACTGCAAAAACAGATCAGGTAAAAGTAATCATTTCTCGCGAACATACAAAATTTGCATGGGTGAATTATTCAGAAGCGTACAAACTTCTTTTCTTTGCTAATTCTAAACGTGCTTTAAAGTCATGTTATAATTATATTAAACATTCACAGAAGGTGATTGCTTTACAGGAAGAGGTGTATCAGGTAGTACAAAAAATTCAAAAAGGAAAAGTAGGAACATATAAAGGAGTTGGGATTTCCTTAATAAAAAAAACCCACCCTCGCACAGTTGGTATTATTTTGAATAAAAATTATAATACGAAGGTTCCGTGCCATCGTGTTGTTTCGTCCGATGGAAGTATTGGTGGGTATAATAAAGGGGCGTTTGAAAAAATAAGAAAATTACAACAAGAGGGAATTGAAATCGGGGGAAGAGGCCGGCAGAAATGCATCATTGATTTTAAGCGCTTCTGCCATACATTTTCTTCATTATAATAAAAAAACTAACACATGATTACTATTTGGTTTTACACGTTGTTGAGTATAGTTATTGTGAGTGCGATCTCGTTAATCGGCGCAGTGATTTTGTATTTCCGCATCGATCGCCTTCAGAAAATTCTCTTATTTTTAGTGAGCTTCAGCGCAGGGGCTCTTTTAGGCGATGTGTTTTTGCACCTTCTTCCTGAAGCTATGGAAGAAGCATCTTCCGCCATAAGCGTATCTGTGGTTATATTAGCGGGAATCACACTCTTTTTTGTATTAGAAAAATTCATCCATTGGTTCCACCGGCATGAATATACACACTGGTTTCTGCCACCGCATGAAGATAAGAAAGAGGTGAACCCCATAGTGCTGACCAATCTCATCGGTGACGGTTTGCATAATTTTATCGATGGCATGGTGATTGCAGGTAGTTTTTTAATAAGTTTTCCAGTGGGGGTTGCGACCACTCTTGCTGTGGTATTTCATGAGATTCCTCAGGAGATTGGGAATTTTGGTGTGCTCATTCACTACGGCTTGAGCATCAGACGCGCTTTATGGTTGAATTTTCTTTCTGCTCTCACTGCCGTTTTCGGGGCAGTCGCGGTGCTAATTGCAGGGGCTCAGAATGAAGCGTTCATCTCGTTTATTATAGCCCTGACAATTGGCGGGTTTATTTATATCGCGGGGTCCGATCTAATACCCGAACTTCATAAGGAATCATCAATAAAGAGTTCTGTATATCAAATTATATTCTTCCTTCTCGGTATCGGCTTCATGGCACTCCTCCTCCTTCTTTGATAATAATAAAAAACCGCCGATATGGCGGTTTTTTTTACTTTGCTGCTTCGATTATTTTTGTAAATACCTTTGGGTTTTCCTGAGCAATTTGCGAAAGCATTTTTATGTTGAGCGCGATACCTGCTTTTTTTAATTTTGAGATGAGTACACTGTAAGAAAGTCCATTTTCGCGTGATGCCGCATTGATTTGCGTGTTCCAAAGCGTTCGAAAATCACCTTTCTTTTTTCGGCGATGTGCAAACATGTAGGTGAATGCATGCACCAAAGCCTCAGACATACGGGTAATTTTCGAATTTCGTCCGTGACGATACCCCTTGGTGTCTTTGCGCATATTACGTCTCTTTTTGTTGGCGATAACGCCTCTTTTTACTCTTGGCATACCCAGTATATCAACTTCGACATAGTATACATGAATAAGATGTCGAAGTGATTAAGTTATTAATTAATTATTTTCTTCCCAGTAATTTTTATTTCCTGCGCGTTGCGCAGTCGAAGTTGTATTACTGGGCATAGATGTGTATTATCTACTAAACGGCATATTTTTTAGGACACTTGCTTGATCAGCCTTTGCTATTGATGTTCCTTTTCGTTTGTTTCGTCCTTCTTGTCCTGTGTTTCTTGAATTAAAATGGTTTTGACCGCTTGCACGACGAAGCACTTTCCCATTTCTGGTAATTTTGATGCGTTTGCTGAATGATTTGTTCGTTTTTTGCATAATATTTTTTTATTTCGATAATACAGTCGTAAAGCCAGAAGGTAATTTTTTTAAGGATTGCTCTACTTTATGTGGCGCCTTAATCATGTCTAGAAATTTTTGAAATCGGCCTTTCGCAAAGTCCATATTAGCACGTTCCCTGCCACGCAAGAACATGTCTACTTTAACTTTATGCCCTTCTTCTAAAAATTCTTCCAGTTTCCTTATCTTTGTGAGGGAGTCGTTTTCTGCGATGCGAAGACTTATTTTGATGAGCTTCATTCCTACCGTCTTGTGTTTTGCTTTCTGCTTCTTTACCTGTTTTTCCAGCTGATACAAATATTTTCCAAAATCGATAATGCGCGCAACTGGCGGAACTGCTGTCGGTGAAATTTCTACCAAATCCAAATGCTTCTCATACGCCATTTCCAACGCTTTTTTTATATCAACGACACCTATGTTTTCACCGGCATCATCAATAAGACGGACTTGTGAAACGCGTATTTGATTGTTTAAACGTGGTCTTGGTAAAATCGATGTTATAGTTAAAAGTATGGTATTCCCGCGTCTTATCCCGTCAAAACGGGATTCGCTCGGGACGATTGATTTTACGAGCGCTTTCGCGCGGTAAAATCTAATCAGTGGAGATGGCGAGAGTTGAACTCGCATCCAAAAAGTCTTTTATAATATTTCTACAAACGTAGTCTGTTCTTTTTTTGTCGCCGTTTGCGCTTCAAGAACAGGCAAGATACGCAAGGGTCTATCCACTTTTCTTAATAAGGCGCCGTGGAATCGCCCTACGCAGTCTGATGTATGACACCGAGGTTCTTCCTATCAGATATCAGAAGGCTCGATGGCACAGGTTAAACCCGTGCGAAAGATAAAGATGGTGCAAATGCCAAAGCAAATGCGTTCTTTACTTTTGTGAGTAAGTTTGCACTTATCATTTTTGCCACAGTTTTTCGAGATATGACAGCTCGGTTTGCATATTGTAAAAGATGTCTTCTTGTCAAAGCCCAACATCCCCGTAAAACACATTACGCTGGGAAGACCTTAAAACGATGTTTTCAAAATGCGGTCTTTCTGCTTTTTGAACTCTCGTTCCTTGATATGTTCCCGTTTTTCAAACTTCTTTCGGGACTTAGCTAGTCCGAACGAAATCTTGATTTTATGCCTTACAGTATATAAGGAAATAGGGATAAGTGTCAAGTGAGACTGGCTGACTTTACCGATAATTTCTGCAAGCTCTTTTTTCTTCAATAATAGCTTTCTGGTCCGCGATTGTTCGTACGAGGCGGGCGTATTTTTAGCTTGATATGGGGCAATGTCTGTGTTTATAAGAAATGCTTCGTTTCCACGGATGATGACGAACGATCCGCGTAGGTTTGCCTTGCCCGACATAATTGCTTTTACCTCAAACCCGAACAACTCTAACCCTGCTTGGTAGGTTTCCAGGATTTCATAGTCAAACAGCGCTTTTTTGTTTTCGGCAAGGTTTGCCATATATGCTATAAATACAATTCATCGTGCGTCCCGATGTCTAGATACAGCACCGTATCATTTCCAAGGAAAACAAAAACAATGCGGTAAGAATAATCCACCGAATAAGCCCATTCACCTTTTCTTTCCCCGTGCAGTTTGTATGTATTAAGGCGGGGATCAAACTGGTTTTTGCGAAACACCACTATTTTTTCAATAGCCTTTCTTTGAACGCGGGGATGTAATTTTGTAAAAGATTTCTTAAAACGAGGCGAGAGCTTAATCTCCATATGTTTTGTGGAGGCCGGGGTATTCTCTTTTGAGAAACGCTTCCATGGATTCAGCGTTACCTTTTTTATATTCACGCATTCCTTCCGTCACGCGCTTATCAAGCCGTTTTGCGCTCTTTCCTTTAAGATAGACAACAGGAACCAGACGAGATTTCATTTCCTCATATTCTTTGCGGGGAATGACGATAAGATCGTCCCCGTGTATTAGTTTCTTTGAAATAGTGATAGTTGCCATATAGGATTATGGTACCACATCTTTGAACAAATGCAATAAACGAGGGGGTGAGTCGTATTACGGATGTGGGCAATACAACTTTACATAAAACTAGCGAATAGGTATCATGTCAGCACAGTAATTAATTGGTAAAATTATGGCAGAAACATTGAATCAAGAAGAGGGACAAAGCAATGAAGTACTTCCCGAAGGCGATAGTGTTGAGACAAATACAGAAGCAGAAGAGGCAGGGCGAATAATAATACATGGGGACTATAAGCTCAAAATTACAATCCCCAAAGAGAAAAAAGAAGAA
>CAYVXI010000057.1:0-4780 GCA_964455595.1 uncultured Candidatus Saccharibacteria bacterium
GAAGGAAGGTAAGACGAGGACATAAAAAGGAAATGAGGTATAGGTGTTAGGTCTTAGCGAATAATCTCCTAATACCTCATACCTACAGAGTTGGAGGGTTCTCAGTGGACCGGATTAAAAAGAAATATGCAGCTCGGGATAAGCGAAAACAGCGCGTACGAAAAAAGGTGATGGGAACGAGCCAATCGTTAAGATTATCCGTTTTTAAGAGCCTGTACCATATTTATGCGCATATTATTGATGATGAAAAAGCAGCTACACTATTAGCGGTGTCCGATGCGCATATTAAAGGCAAACACACCAAATCAGAGGTTGCAAAAATGGTTGGTCTTGAATTAGCAAAAAAGGCAAAGGGATTAGGTGTGGAAAGCATTGTGTTTGACCGTGGCGGTTTCCGTTATCATGGTCGTGTAAAACAAATTGCTGAAGGCGCACGCGAAGGCGGTCTGATATTTTAATACTATCTATTATTTATGAAACGATCCGAATCAAGAAGCCCACGAGGCGAAAAACCAAAATCAGAATTTGACCAGAAGACGCTTGATCTGCGTAGAGTTGCTCGTGTCATGGGTGGCGGACGACGATTTAGTTTTCGTGTAACGTTGGCATTAGGTGACCGAAAAGGAAGAGTTGGTGTTGGTAGTGCAAAAGGAGAAGACGTTGCTTTGGCAATGGATAAAGCATCGCGTCAGGCACGAAAAAACATGGTAAAGATTCACCTGGATGCAGGAACCATTCCACATGAAGTTTCATGCAAATTTAAAAGCGCAACCATTGTACTTCGCCCTACAAAACTCGGTACCGGTATTATTGCCGGTGGTGCAGTGCGTACAATATGTGACTTAGCAGGTATTCGTAATATTTCAGGTAAGATTATCAGTAAAAGCACCAACAAAATCAATAATGCTTTAGCTACCATAGGTGCATTGCAACAATTAAAACAAGCAAAAGTTAAAGCCACAGTAGCTGTTGTGCCGAAAGTTGCAATAGAAACAAATTAACGAACGATTATGGAAATTACATTACACACCATAAAACAGAAGCGAAAAACAAAGAGCAAAAAACGTATCGCAAGAGGCGGTAAAAGAGGTGCGACTTCAGGTAAAGGAACCAAAGGACAGAAATCTCGTGCTGGTCATAGAATTCGTCCTGCAGAACGTGATCTGATTAAAAAGATTCCTAAATTAAGAGGACGCGGTAAAAATACATTCAAGAGTATTAGATCTAAAAAAGCTCCGGTAAATCTGAATGATTTAGAAAAGATGTTCTCAAGTGGCGACATCATAAATCCTAAAGTACTCATTGAAAAGGGTTTGGTAATGAAGCGTGGTAGTGTTATTCCTGTTGTGAAGATACTTGCTACAGGGATACTGACAAAGAAATTCACCGTGCAAGGTTGTCATGTATCTGCATCTGCGAAAATAAAGATAGAAAAGGCAAGCGGCGAAGTTGTTTCCGTATAGTTTTAAAACATGCTTATGTTTCAGAGACTCATCGATATTTTTAAAATAAAGGACTTACGCAAGCGGATATTTTTCGTGCTTGCTATTTTGGTTATTTCACGGCTTGCTGCTTCGATTCCAGTTCCTGGTGTTGATGTCTCTGCATTGAAAGATTTGCTTTCAGGCAACCAATTTTTAGGTCTTTTAAATATCTTTTCAGGTGGTGGCTTAAGCAATCTATCTATAGTGATGCTTGGGGTTGGTCCGTACATTACTGCGCTTATTATTATGCAGTTATTAACCATGATCTTCCCAAACCTGAAGGAAATGTATCAGAACTCAGGAGAATTAGGCAGACAAAAATTCAATCAGCTGACACGTATGCTTACCGTGCCTCTTGCGGCATTGCAAGGATATGGACTTCTTGCGTTACTGCAATCCCAAAACGTTATCCCTCATCTGACAAGATTTTCATTATTCACTAATATTATGGTGGTGACGGCAGGGACTGTGTTTTTGATGTGGTTAGGAGAACTTATCACTGAGAAGAAAATAGGTAATGGTGTCTCATTACTTATTTTCGCAGGCATTATTGCTAGTCTCCCCACAAGTATTAAACAATTGTATCTAAATTTCGATCCAACAATTGTCCCAACACTTATCGCGTTTACGGTTATTTTTGTTATTGTTATTGCGGGCGTTGTATTTATCAGTGAAAGCCAACGTAATGTTCCTATTTCGTATGCAAAGCGCATTAGGGGTTCTAAAGTGTATGGAGGCAGTTCCACATATCTTCCTTTAAAGGTAAATCAGGCAGGTGTTATTCCAATTATTTTTGCAATTTCTATCTTGTTATTTCCACAGATGCTTGCAAATTTTATGAAGCTTTCGAGTCATCAATGGGTTCAAAATTTGGCGGATTCCATTAATTCTTTTATGCAAAAAGGTTTTATTTACGGCTCTATCTATTTCTTTTTAGTTGTAGTCTTTACATATTTTTATACTGCAGTTACATTTGATACGAAACAGATAGCAGACAATGTTCAGAAACAAGGAGGATTTATTCCCGGTATTCGACCAGGTAGCTCAACGGTTGATTTTCTAAACCGAGTAATGAACCGTATTACTCTTGCAGGCGCACTATCATTAGGTTTTATTGCTGTATTGCCGTTTATTGCAGAATATTTTACAGGTTCAGCAACACTGACCATGGGTGGTACCGCACTTTTAATCGTTGTTTCTGTAGTCTTAGATACTATGAAACAGATAAAAGCACAGATGTTAATGCACGAATATGAGAAGTTTTAATCTCATACACAAAAACCCTTTGGCTATTTGCCAGAGGGTTTTTTTATTGGTAGGATAAAAGAATAATATAATTACATTATGCATAGAGAAATGGATAACGAACCATTGAATATAATTATGCTTGGGAGGTCCGGTTGTGGTAAGGGGACTCAGGCAAAATTTTTAGTTGATGCGTTTCACTTAGAATATATTGGCACAGGAAGTTCTTTACGTACGTTTGCAGAACGTGATAATACTGCAGCACATCATTTGAAAGAAATGTTGGCAACAGGCAATCTTGTTCCTTCATGGCTTGCTTTTTTTGTTTGGATGGAAAGATTAACCTATTCTGATGTATATAAAGGTGTGTTATTTGATGGAAGTCCGCGCAAGTTGGAAGAAGCAAAAATGTTAGATGAAGTACTTGAATGGTTTGGAAGAAAAAAAGTAAAAGTAATTCTTATAGATATTTCCAGGGAGGAAGCGGTGAAAAGGCTCATGAAACGGCGTATCTGTTCAAAATGTGGGAAAGGAGCGTATTTGGACGATCAACACAGTAACACAACCCAATGTCACTACTGTTATGGAGAATTAACAGTCCGTATGGAAGATAACCCAGAGGGTATTAAGACGCGTCTTAATTGGTTTGATGATGAAGTCATCGAAAGCGTTGAATTTTACAAAAATAAGGGGAAACTTATTGTGGTAAATGGGGAACAAAGCCCCGAAGATGTGCAGAAAGAAATTCTCAATAAACTGTACGGTAGTCTTTAAGACGAGTCCTGCTATATATATATGATAAAGTCACCACAAGAGATCCAGGCTATGCGTGAAGGAGGGGTTCTTTTGGCATCTGTGCTCAAACAGGTTGCCGCGCACGTTGCACCTGGTGTAACTACAAAAGATTTGGACAATTTAGCACAAGAACTTATTGTAGGTCATGGTGCAATACCGTCATTTTTAAATTATCAGCCAAGTGGAGTTAGTGTTCCATATCCTGCTGCTTTGTGCACGTCGGTAAACGACGAAGTAGTGCATGGCATCCCATCAGAAAGGATATTACGTGAAGGAGATATTATTGGCTTGGATTTAGGTTTATGGTATAAAGATGTCTGTGTAGATTCCGCACTAACTGTAGGTGTGGGTGCTATAAGTCCTAAAGCACAAAAACTTATCGCCGTGACCCGCGAATCATTATATGCAGGAATTGCAGAAGTTAAAGCAGGCGCACGACTAGGCGACATTGGCAATGCCATTCAGACATTAATAGAAAAGAATAAATTTGGTGTCGTACGGGATCTTGCTGGACATGGTGTTGGTCATGCTGTACATGAAGAGCCATTGATTTTAAATTTTGGTAAGAAAGGAACTGGACAGGTATTGGAAGAAAATATGACCATTGCTTTAGAGCCTATGGTTACAGAGGGGAATTGGCATGTCACTATAGATGAAGATGACTGGACTATTCGTACGGCAGACAGAATGCTTTCAGCACATTTTGAACACACACTCTTGGTAACCAAAAATGGTTATGAAATTTTAACAGAGTTACCTCACTGAAATTAGACACATGAAAGCACTCGGCATTGATTATGGAGAGAAAAATATTGGCATTGCTATTTCAGACGAAGAGGGGATGATGGCGTTTCCACGAATGACTATCCGTAACAGTATTTCACTGATACAAGATATTTCACGATTATGTGATGAAGAAAAAATAGGAACAGTTGTGCTTGGAGTTCCTGTGTCGTTTTCTGGAACAGAATCGGAGCAGGCACGCATCATAAAAGTGTTCGGTGAAAATCTCGCAAACCATATAAGCATTCCTGTTATACATGAAAACGAAGTGCTTTCAAGCAAAATGGCAGACATGCTTGGCTCTACCAAAGCAAATCGCGACCAGAATGCCGCAGCAATTATTTTGCAGACGTGGCTTGATCGCAAGAGGAAAAGGTAATATATATAGCCTGGGAGACTACCCCTTGAAGAACCGGCTGTCGTTTTGCTCCAGCGGCAAAACGCAGCCTTGCTCTCGTTCCGCCGGCTCCCTC
>CAYVXI010000058.1:0-7759 GCA_964455595.1 uncultured Candidatus Saccharibacteria bacterium
GGAGATTACATATAATATGTCAGCAAAATAAAAACTTTATACTTGTTTAGTGACGGGGTTTTTGTTAGTTTAAAGCGTAATGTTAAATAAACTATTTGGAATTTTTTCAAGGGATGTCGGGATTGATCTTGGGACTGCAAATACGCTGGTTTATGTTCGTGGAAAAGGCATTGTGATAAACGAGCCATCTATTGTAGCGATAAACCAAAAAACCGGTAAGGTGCTTGCCATAGGTGAAGAGGCAAGAAAAATGGTTGGCCGAACGCCAGGGTATATTAAAGTCTCTAAACCTTTAGTGAATGGCGTTGTCTCTGATTTTGAAGTGACCGAACAAATGCTTAAATATTTTATTGATAAAGTGCACAAAGAAAGTTTTTCTCTGATGCCAAGACCGCGGGTTGTAGTCGGTATTCCATCAGGAGTTACTGAAGTGGAGAAAAGAGCGGTTGAAGATGCCACTTACAATGCTGGGGCCAGAGAAGTTTATCTTATAGAAGAGCCGATGGCCGCAGCATTAGGGGCAAGGTTACCGATTCAAGAGGCAGTGCCAAATGTTATTGTTGATATTGGTGGTGGCACAACCGACATTGCTGTTATCTCTATGGGTGGCGTGGTGGTGTCCAAAACCCTTAAAATTGCAGGAGATAAATTCAATCAAGATATTATTAGATACGCACGAGATGAATACAAACTTTTATTGGGTGAAATCGCCGCAGAGCAGATTAAAATTTCCATCGGGTCAGCATATCCTCAAGAACAAAAAATGGAAGACGCGTTGCGTGGCAGAGATTTAATATCGGGACTTCCTAAAGAAGTTATTGTGAATGATGAAGAAATCCGTAATGCTCTCATGCCTTCGCTTATGACAATAGTAAACGCAGTAAAAGCATCAGTAGAATTAACACCGCCCGAACTTGTATCTGATTTGGTGCGAAACGGTATTGTTTTGACAGGTGGTGGGTCGCTTTTACGCGGACTTGATAGTTTAATAGAGGAACACACAAAGATTCCGGTACGAGTTGCTGAAGACCCGCTGACATCGGTAGTTATTGGAACAGGAATTATTCTTGAGAATTTAGAAAAGCTTGCTGGCGTATTGGTTAAATCTCAATACGAGAGTTGATATCTGTTATTTTACTGTATGTTTGAATCACACAAAACAAGAACTATTCTCGTTGTGGTTTTTATTCTCTGTGCTCTTGTTAGCGCAGGGTTTCTATTAAATTCAGCGAAGGCTCGCACTATTGTTATGAGTATTATTGCTCCCGTAAGTAGCGTTGGTATTCATTTATCAAACAACACACAGGCGCTAGTGAGTGCTGGATTGCATTTTAGACAGCAAGGAGATGACAATGCTCTATTATTAAAGGAAAATCAAAACCTTAAGGCCCAATTAGCATTAAGTAAAGAAGCGCAGAAAGAAAACGAACTTTTGCGTAAACAGTTTGGTGAAGGGAAACAAAAAAAACTTTCACTCGTGCTCGCAGAAATTGTAAGCTATGACCCATTTCATTTTGCGCAATTCGCATTAATAGATAAGGGATCGGATGATGGGATTGCTGATAATATGCCAGTCATTATGGCAGGAAACGTCTTATTTGGAAAAATATTCAAGACATATCCACGTTTTTCTCAGGTAATGATTATTGCCGACAAAAATAATAAAGTAAGCGTACAGGCACAAGATAGTGTTATCAACGGTGTTCTCTCGGGTTCCAATGGGAGCGTATTGTTTATGGATTTATTGGAGAAAAGCGCTTCGGTGGAAACAGGAACCACTATTGTTACGTCTGGTTTAGATGGTGTGTACCCAAAGAATCTTTTTATTGGAACAGTTAGTGAAGTGGTGTCGCAAGCAGAAGGTATTTTTAAACAGGCATATATTATTCCAACATATTCTGTTAATGCACAGACAGAGGTGTTTATTATAACGGATTATTTGCGATGAAGTTTTTTATATTGACGTTCGTTGCAGTTGTTATTGAGGGTTCATGGTTTACACACGTTTCTTCTTCTTTGTTTGTTCCAAATCTTTTGATTGTGCTTGCTGTTTTTACTGGATTTTCAAAAAAGAAAAATGATATCCTCATGCTTGCATTGTGCGCGGGGGCTGTTTTAATGGATATGCTTTCTGTATTACCATTTGGTTCAGCTATTTTCTCGCTTATAGCAGCGCTGTCTGCTTTGTATTTTTTAAAGTCATTTGTTCCTCAGTATACGTATTTTTATGCTGTAATAGGGTTATGTGTTGCTACGCTGGCATATTGGGGGGCGTTGTGGGTTTTTATATATGGTGTCCATGCTTTCGGTATAAGCTCACTCTCTGTCCAGTCTCTTGCTATTTCAATTCCCGGCATTATTAGTGAAATTGTGGCGACATTTGTTATCACAACTATTTTGTATCCTATTCGTTCATGGATTATTTCGTAAAACGAACAGAAAAATATTCGGTTGAACCGGAAGAAATATTACTCGATCCTTCATCTGCCGATGAGTTGAATGATTCGAAATTCGAACTTCCTATAGAAGGAAAGAATTTTATCATTCTATTTGTTTTTATTATTTTTATTTTAATGGTTTTTGGCGTGCGTGCTGGATGGATGCAGATTGTAAATACACAAAAATATTCGGCAATAGCAAAGAAAAATATGACGCGCAATTATCCCATACTTGCACCACGAGGTATTATATATGACCGTTCAGGAGTGTCATTGGTGGAAAATATTCCCAGTTTTGAAGTTGTTGCAATACCTGCTGACTTGCCACGCAATAAAAACGATAGAGACGCAATGATTATGCGTTTAGCAGATGCGCTTGGTGTATCAGAGTCGCTTCTTGCTGAAGAATTCGCCAATATAAACTTAGCACAGATAGACCCATTATTTATTCAGGAAAATGTTCCACGCAGTATTGCTCTTTTTCTTGAGACAAAACTAGATTCATTTCCAGGAATAGAAATAAAAAAAGCTGCGGTACGACATTATATTGATGGGAAATATTTTTCCC
Organism: uncultured Candidatus Saccharibacteria bacterium; assembly: GCA_964455595.1. Lineage (GTDB taxonomy): Bacteria > Patescibacteriota > Minisyncoccia > GWC2-36-17 > WO2-46-25 > WO2-46-25. The sequence continues at coordinate 3,007 of CAYVXI010000058.1, forward strand.
ATATTTTGGGATATACCGGGAAGGTAAGTGTAGACGATTTAAGAAATATACCAAATCTATCTTCTATAGATTATGTTGGAAAGGCAGGGGTTGAAGCATCGTATGACGCATACATTAGAGGTGTAAATGGAAATATAGAACGTGAGGTAGATGCTATATCTCATTTGAGAAAAGAGAAAAAAATGTCAGATGAAACATCAGGAGCAAATATTACGCTTAGTATCGACGGGCAATTACAAAAGAAACTTACTGACGTATTAGGGGAGAAGTTACAAAACACTCCTACAGCATTAGGAGCAACTGCTGTGGCGATGAATCCAAAAACAGGGGAAGTACTTGCAATGGTAAGTTTGCCTTCATATGACAGTAATATGTTTAGTGTTGATTCATCGAACGGAACGTATCAAAATATAAAAGATAGTCCGCATTTACCGTTTTTTAATCGAGCGCTATCAGGACAGTATCCACCAGGTTCATCTATTAAGCCGTTTATTGCTTCTGCTTCGTTAGAAGAAGGGCTTATTACCAAAAAGACATCGGTGCTAAGCACAGGAGCTATTTCTATTCAAAATCAATATGATCCAAATATTGTTTATACCTATCGTGACTGGCAAGCAGGTGGCCATGGTGTTACAAATGTAATTAAAGCTATTGCAGATTCAGTTAATACGTTCTTCTATGCTATTGGCGGTGGTTACGGTGATATTAAAGGGCTTGGCATTGACCGTATTAAAAGTTATCTCGAATTGTATGGTTTTGGGAAAGAAACCGGCATAGATATTGCAGGTGAAAATACGGGGTTAGTACCTAATGCATCATGGAAAAAAGAAACGCTTTATGAACAATGGAGTTTAGGAGATACGTATAACACATCAATTGGACAAGGAAATCTTTTAGTGACACCGATTCAGCTTGCGCAAGGATATGTGGCACTTGCCAATGGCGGTACACTTTTGCAACCTTATGTAGTTCAAAAAATAAGCGATATCAATCAAAATATTATTTTAGAAAATAAACCGCACGTTATACGAGAAAACTTTATTGATAAGAAGAATTTAGATATTGTACGCGAAGGCATGCGCGCCACAGTATTGGAAGGAACAGCAAAAAGTTTACGCGACCTGCCTGTCGCGGTTGCGGCAAAGACCGGCACCGCGCAGATTGGGCAGGGGAGAACCCATGCATGGTTCAGTTCTTTTGCACCGTACGACAACCCCAGTATTGCGATGGTGATATTAGTGGAAAGCGGTGGTGAAGGTTCTGTGGTTGCATTGCCTGTTGCGAAAGAAGTATATCAGTGGTATTTCACTCGGAAATAAAATTTTACAATAATCAAGTGTTTTGCTATATTTGCCACATATGCCTGAACAATCACCCGCAGAACAATTTGTGCCTGATAATGAACCGGAAGAAACGCATAGAGATGTTGTTGATTTTTGTTCTTACTCACTTAAAAAACTTGACCGTCATTTTCGCGGTTTTTTCGCGTACCTTGAAAATATGACTGATATCGGTGAGGCGCGCAAAGAAGTTAAACAAAAAAAGACTATTTCGCAGGAAAAACTGTTTGAACAACTCGGTCTTTAGCCGATGGAAATTTTCTATACCCACAAATCTATTAAGCAACTAAAAGATTTACCATATCATATGTTTTGAAAATCGGTCGACGAGATGGCGTGTACGACTAATGTTTTCTCTTGCCTTTGGTGGTTAGATAGTATAGTATGTGGGGAGTGTAGAATTCAAATTGAATTGAATTGATTTTATTTGAATTCTACACTCCTGAGCACTTATTAAGTAAACTATCTTACATTTATGGATAACACGTATCTATCAGAAGAAGGTTACGAGAAACTCAAACAAGAACTTGAAGATTTAAAGACAAACAAACGAAGAGAAATTTCTCTGCGTATTGAAGAAGCGAAAAAGTTAGGTGATCTGTCCGAAAATTCAGAATACATGGAGGCAAAAGAATCCCATGAATTCAATGAACGCAAAATCGCAGAATTGGAAGAAATGTTCCGCAACGCTGTTCTTATTTCAAAAAATAGAAAAAAGGGTATTGTACAAATTGGCTCTACTGTAACTATAAAATCTAGTGGTAAATCAGTAACGTATACCATTGTTGGCTCCGAAGAATCAGACCCTGTAAATGGTAAAATATCCAATGTTTCCCCTATGGGAAGCACTTTTTTGGATAAAAAAGTGGGGGATAAAGTAGACGTCAAAACTCCCGGTGGAATAATAAAATACGAAATTACCGAGATAGAATAATAATCTCAAAAATCTCTGTTTAAATATAAAATTAGCACTCTTGACACAAGAGTGCTAATTTTATAATATAGCTTATATGATGTTGAGCGAAAGGCAAAAACTCATCCTGTTCACGCTTATTAACGAATACGTTAAAAACGCTGAACCGGTAAGCTCGCAATTACTATACGATGCTTATAATTTCAAAGTCAGTCCCGCGACGTTACGTAACGAGTTGGTTGTGCTTGAAATTGAAGGATACGTTCTTCAGCCATACACTTCCGCCGGACGTGTTCCTACAGAAAAGGGTTATCGATTATTTGTTGATTCGCTTAAAGAGCGTAATAAAACAAAAAACGAAGATCGTCTGCGAAGTACGCTTCAAAGAATTGTGGAATTAAAACAGGAAGAAGGTGAGTTGTTTGCAGAGCTTGCTCGCGCTATAGCATCGCTTTCGGGAAGCACAGTCTTTTCTGGTCCATTAGAATCAAAGATGTTGTATAAAGCGGGTATGAATGAAGTTCTGAATCAGCCAGAGCTTGCCGATTCAGATACACGAAGACATTTTGGAGATATTTTGGATTCGTTTGAAAAAAATATAGGTGATTTTACCCGAGAATTAAACGAACACAATCCCACCGTTTTTATTGGAAAGGAAAACCCCATAGTACGCGCCCGTAATTTTAGCATGATAGCTTCGCGGTGTCGTATCGGTAACGGTGAAGATGGCATTATCGTTATTTTAGGCCCAACGCGAATGAATTATAAAAAAAACATTGAAGTGTTAGATACCCTTTTACATCTTTTATCTTGAAACATATGGAAGAAAAAAATCAAAACGAAGAAACACAACAAAACAATGAATCTGAAACTAGAGAACCAGAAACAAGTGAATCGAAGTTAGAACAATGCGAAAAGGAAAAGAATGAAATGATTGATCTGGCACGACGTTTGAAAGCGGACTTTGCAAATGCAAAGAAAGAACAGGAGCGGGAGATGGTAAAGATAGTGCAGTTTGCAAACGAAGACTTATTACTTACATTACTCCCTGTTATTGATAGCTTTGACCTTGCGATAAAACATATTCCGGAAGACATCAAAGAACATAATTTTATATTAGGAATCAAGAGCATTAAACAGCAGTTGGACGGAATATTAAAACAGATAGGAATTGTAGAAATTAATACAGAAAACACAGCGTTCGATGTACATAAGCATGAAGCGATAATGGAAGTAGAATCTGATGGCCCCGAAGGAAACATAGCCCAAGAGTTCCAGAAAGGATATACATTACATGATAAAACACTAAGACCTTCGAAAGTCTCAGTGATTAAAAAGAAAGAAGAGTAAATAATTAAAAAATTAATTATACATATATGGCAAAAATTTTAGGAATTGATTTAGGAACAACAAATTCGGCAATGGCTTACATAGAAGGTGGTGAGCCGAAAATTATTGAAAATAAAGAAGGGAATCGAACAACCCCGTCAATTATCGCGCTTGCAAAAAGTGGCGACCGTGTAGTAGGGCTGTTAGCAAAACGACAGGCAGTGACCAATCCGAAGAACACTATTTTTTCGGCAAAGCGTCTTATTGGACGGCGCTTTTCTGATGCAGAGGTACAACGAGACAAAAAATTACTTTCTTACGAAATACGTGAAGCAGAACACGGTGGTGTAGAGGTAAAAATGGGTGAGAAATGGTACACACCTCAAGAATTAGCTGCGATGGTATTACAGAAATTGAAACAAGACGCAGAAGAAAAATTGGGAGAAAAAATCGAAGAAGCAATTATTACTGTTCCTGCATATTTTGATGATAGTCAGCGTCAGGCAACTAAAGACGCGGGAGAAATTGCGGGATTCAAAGTAAAACGCATTATTAACGAACCAACTGCGGCAGCGCTTGCGTATGGGGTAAATAAGAAAAAAAATGAAAAAATAGTGGTGTACGATTTTGGAGGAGGTACGTTTGATGTATCCGTATTGGAGATTGGTGATGATACCATTGAAGTAAAATCTACCGGTGGTGACACGCACTTGGGTGGTGACGACTTCGATCAGCGCATCATGAATTGGTTGATTGAAGAGTTTAAAAAAGACCAAGGAATTGATTTATCAAAAGATATTTTAGCGATTCAACGTTTGAAAGAAGGTGCTGAAAAAGCAAAACTGGAATTATCAAGTACCATGGAGACCGAAGTAAATATTCCATTTATCACATCGGGAGAAGATGGTCCCCGACACTTACAGATAAAAATGAATCGAGCAAAGCTTGAAGAGCTTGTAGGTGATTATATTACTAAATCGATTGAAGTTACCAAGAATGTTGTTGCAGATTCAACATTCAACATCGCTGATATCAATGAAGTTATTTTGGTAGGTGGTCAGACTCGTATGCCTAAGATGCAAGAAGAAGTAAAGAAGCTCTTTGGCAAAGAGCCACACAAAGGCATCAATCCTGATGAAGTTGTCGCAATTGGTGCTGCAGTTCAGGCTGG
>CAYVXI010000059.1:0-8528 GCA_964455595.1 uncultured Candidatus Saccharibacteria bacterium
TTGGCGTTGTCCACCGGATAATTTTACACCCCGTTCTCCTACAAGTGATTCATAGCCCAGAGGAAGAGTGATAATAAACTCATGCGCCTGCGCAAGGCGTGCCGCGTGTTCCACATCCGCGTCTGTTGCGTTTTCCATACCATAGGCAATGTTTTCTCGTATGGTGCGGTGAAAAAGAAGAGGTTCTTGCGGTACGATTGCCACCGTGTGGCGCAGACTTTCTTTTGTTACTGTGGCGATGTCCGTGCCGTCGATAGTGATACTGCCTTTTGCAATATCGTAATGACGGAGAATAAGTTTTGCGAGCGTGCTTTTGCCGGCACCGCTTCTGCCAACAATACCGATTTTTTGCCCCGCAGGAATGGAAAGTGAAAGGTCTTCAAATATAGGAATATCATGATAGCTGAATGATAGATTTTCAAATGCAATAGCCCCGCCGGAAGCAATAATATTTTTTGCATCTGCGCGGTCATCGACATCGTGGACAACAAGAATATCCGTGAGACTTTCTTTTATCGTTCCCCACGTTTCGGCAAAACTGTTCAGTTGGTTACCGATGAAAGTGAGTCGGGCTTCCATATAAAAAATAACGGCAAGCACCAGAACGATGTCTCCCGCAGATATCAGTCCGTTGCGGGCAAGCGTGACAGTTGCGAAAATCATTCCGCCGATGAAGAGTGCCTGCAGAATATTGTTTATTATCAATGTTATCTCCCCGCGGGTCCAGTTTTTTATGCCGCTTACGCGTCTTTGCAGTATGAATTCCTTGATGCGTTTCAGTTCGTAGGATCGCCGCGCGTATTCGTGCACCGCCGCCATGTTCGTAAGCAGGTCGACGGTCGTCCCGCTAAGCGCCGTTTCCGCCTGTTGTGTCGCCATCGAAAACGGTACGCGCTTGCGTGCAAGATATATATTGAGGGGGATAACCACAAGTGCCCATGCAAGGAAAATAAATCCAATGAGGGAGTTTGTCATGAACACGATTGTGATGCCCGCAACCGCGGAAATGACAGAACCAAGAAATTCCCAGAGTATATATTCAACAATTCCTCTGGTGCCGTTTGATGCGTAGCCTATTTTACTTGAGAGCGAACCGGCGAACCGGTCAGAAAAATATTGATGGCTGTGGAGCGTGATATACGAGGTGAGTGCAAAGCGTCCCGTGGCGCGCACTCCCGTAGCCCAGCGCATGCCGGCAAATCCGCTTGCGCGCCAGAGAATATTGGCGCCCAGCGATGCCGCGATATATAAAAGAGCTGCCTCCATGAGTCTTTCGGATGATCCGGCGGAAGCAAGGTTTGAAGCTGCGTCAACTATTTTTTTGAGCGCGTAGGGGATGATAGCAGCGCCTGTTGCCGCGACAGTTACCGCGGTAAGGGCAAGCGACATGGGCAAAATGTACGGACGCGAAACCGCGAACAAAAACCGCAGCGGATTGGTGCTTTTCGGAATCTCTTCGTTCCAGATAGATTTTTTTTCGGCGGTATCCATACAATGAATGTTTCGAGCTACTCTACCACGATTTTTGCTTTTTGATAAGCCCAAACACGAAGTAAGTGAAGGAAGTCGGACTTCCTTCACTTAGATTATTATATATGTTTGTCGCATAGTACGTTTATTGATACAATAGGAGATATGGAAGAAGTAGGGAAACCTATTATTGTAAATCAGAACGTCGAACAAAACGGAGTGGTTTTGTTTGTGCTATGGCTTTTTGTGGAATCAACCATGAACATAGTGAAAACATGGTTTTTTTTCCTGCGTTTCGGAATGGAAATTTTTTCTGTGCCGCTTCTGGTGCGGACGTTTTTTCATCCATGGCGGCGCTATTTTACCGGATACCCCAAAGGATTCAATCCGGCTCTTATGTTTGAATCGTTTTTCGGAAACATCATGTCGCGCGTTATCGGCATGGTGTTACGATTGTTCTTTATATTTCTCGGTATTATTTTTGATGCGTTCATATTTATTATCGGACTTGTTGTTCTTATGCTTTGGATGGCTGGACCGTTTCTTTCTTTCTATATGCTTTTTACCGGAATGCGATTATTTTTATTAGGACCTGCATGATTACTTTTGATTTACATACATCGGCGGCATATAAAGCAGTACGGTATCCCGTGTGGGTTGTTATTCCTGGGCAGATACTTTTTACATTTCTTTCGGTGTTGTTTCTTTTGTTCTTTATTTTTCCCAAGCAACACATAACGTCTATGGATTTTACTCAGGCTGATTGGCTTGGGTTGTTTTTGATGGCGCTGTCGGTGAATGTGTGGTTTTTGTTTTTCTGGATGTTTTATCTGTTACGTTTGAAGAAAATAAAAAAAGGCGAGTCTCTTGAGGGAATTGCTAAATCAGTTGAACAGGGTGGTGATGCAAATATTGCAGATTATCTCGATTTTCAATCGGTAGAACTTTTTTACCGCGCAATTTTGTATGCAAAGAGAAAAAACATTTCATTGTCTCCCATTGTAATTTTATCAGTGTATCTCCAAAACAGACGATCTGATTTTGTTTTTTCTCGATTACTTATTAATAAAGACGATTTTGCTAAGAGCATGGAAATTATTGTCAGCTCGCAGTTTCCTTTGAATCCGAATGAATCAATGTATAGTCCAGAATTCATGTCTCTGTGCGAAGTACTACTTATGGATGCGGGAAAAAAGAAATATCGTGCTATTACTATAGATAGTATATTATCGGGCATAGTGACGCAGGATAAAACCATTCAGAAAATATTTTTTGATTTCCATGTGAAAAAAGACGATGTGTTAAAGGTAGCTGAATGGGAGGAGCATTTTAATTTTGAATACGGTACAGTCAAGCCGTTTAAAAGTAATTTTACGGGAGTAAGAGGGCTTGCTGATGATTGGGTATATGGCTATACACCAACGTTGGATACGTACGCGCATGACATTGCGGTGCATAGTTTGGAATCTGCAGAACATACGCATATTCATGCAAAAGATGAACAGATTGGGCAGGTAGAGACGGTTCTTGCACAATCCGGACATAATAATGTGATACTTATCGGAGAAGCTGGTGTTGGTAAAAAAAGCGTGGTGCAAGGGCTTGCTCAGCGAATATTATATGGTACAACACTGCAGTCGTTAAGACACAAGCGCCTTGTTCAGTTGGATGTAAATATGCTCTTGGCGCGTTCTCGTGATGCCGCGGCATCTATCGCGTTATTTGAAAAATTACTGGATGAAGCCGAACATGCCGGAAATATTATTTTAGTCATAGATAATTTACATCAGATAATTGGCCCTCAACGCGCAGAACAATTAGCAGCGGTAGATTTTTCTGGTGTATTGATTCCTCATTTGCAATCTTCAAATTTTCAGTTGATAGCGCTGACTGACCATGCTTCGTTTCATTCTCATATAGAAGCCGTGCAGTCTGTGGCGGTGTTGTTGTCAAAAATAGAAGTGCCAGAACTGAATGAAGAGCAAACGTTGTTTATTTTACAAGACATTACACCAAAACTAGAACGTTCATCAGGAGTATTTATTTCATATTTTGCACTAGCCGAAGTTATAAGCGCATCTGCGTCATTTATACAAAATTCGCCGTTTCCCGAAAAAGCAATTTCGCTTCTTTCGGAAGTGTTGTCGTATGTTTCCACTCACAAACAAGTATCTGGTGTTGCTATAACTCAGGATCATGTCATGGAAGTAATTTCCAAAAAGACTGGTATACCATTGGGTAGAATAGAAGGGGAAGAAAAGGCAAAGCTTTTAAATATGGAAGAGCTTTTGCATAATCGCATTATTGGTCAGCACGAAGCAATCAAACAAGTATCTTCAGCTCTTCGTCGAATACGTTCTGGTATTACCGAACGCAAACGTCCGATTGGAACATTTTTATTCTTGGGACCAACCGGTGTAGGGAAAACCGAAACCGCAAAGGCACTTGCTTCGGTCTATTTTGGATCAGATGAACGCATGATTCGTCTCGATATGACCGAGTATCAAGAAGCCGCATCTATCAATAGACTTATCGGAAATGCCGACACGGGAACCGAAGCTCAGTTTTCTAACAAGATTCGTGAAAATCCATTTTCTCTTGTGGTGTTAGATGAGCTTGAAAAAGCGCATCCTAATATTTTAAATCTTTTCTTGCAGATTTTGGATGAAGGACGTTTAACTGATGCGTTTCAAAAACACATATCGTTTAAAAACACCATTATTATTGCCACATCAAATGCAGGTGCGGAATTTATTCGTGAATATGTAAAAACAGGACAGAATCTTGGAGTGATTCAGACCATGTTGTTGGATCATTTAATGAAAACAAGTATGTTTAAGCCGGAATTTCTGAATCGTTTTGATGCTACTATAGTATTTCAACCGTTGACGTTAGAAGATGCGAAACAGATTGCCAAATTAATGCTTACCAGTTTGGTAGTTCGATTGGAAAACAAAGGATATAAAGTTGTTTTGGAAAACGCATTGTTGGAAAAAATCGCAGAACAAGGATTTGATCCTGTCTTTGGTGCACGCGAACTGCGAAGATTTATTCAAGAAAAATTAGAAAACACCGTTGCTGATAGGATTATTAAAGAGATGTATAAGGAAGGCGATACTATAACGCTAACAGCACTTGATATAATGTAATATAATTTTAGTCCATGAACAAATATAAAAGAATTTTATTGAAGTTGTCGGGAGAGGCGTTATTGGGAAGCCATGAATATGGTATTGACCCGGCAATTGCATCAGTTATTGCAAAACAGATTAAAAAAGTAAAAGCCATGGGCGTGGAAATTGCGGTGGTTATTGGTGGGGGAAATATTTTTCGTGGCTATACTGCATCTACTCAAGGCATGGATCGTGCCACGGCAGATTATATGGGTATGCTTGCAACAACAATGAATGCACTTGCAATGGAAGATGCATTTAAAAAAGTAGGCGTGCATAGCAGAGTGCAAAGCGCTATTGAAATGCCAAAAATTGCAGAAAGCTATGTACGCAAAAAAGCGATTCGTCATTTGGAAAAAGGACGTGTTGTTATATTTGCCGCAGGCACAGGAAATCCTTATTTCTCTACCGATACGGCAGCAACATTACGAGCACTTGAAATGAATGCCGATATTTTAATGAAAGCAACGAAAGTAGACGGCGTGTATGATAAAGACCCAAAAAAATACAAAGGAGCAAAAAGATTTAAAAAACTTACCTATCACGATGTGATGGTAAAAAAATTGAAAGTTATGGATATGCCTGCGGTAACTCTTGCAATGGAAAATGATTTACCGATTTTGGTATTTAATATCTTTGAAAAAGACACTATTATAAATGCGGTTAAGGGAAAGCCAATAGGTTCGTTAATTACTAAATAATAAAACCCCCTATTCAGGGGTTTTATTATTACAAGAATTAAGAGAAATGAAAAAAGGAACCAATGGTTCCTTTTTTGAAATAGTGTGTCCCGAAGGACTAATTGTGGAGCTAATGCTCCAATTGATTTGTAGGTCGAATGACTTACAAATATAGTGTATCATCTATATGGATAACGTCAACACCATACCTGTGGATAACTTTTTAATAATGAATATAGAACAAAGATACTTTAAAAAAACATACAAGAAGTGATATAATAATAACCAATGGATATTTTTATAGATGGATTGTCGGCAGTTATTGTCGCCAAAGCCGCGAATAAAAAATTAAAGAAACCAATAAATGCATGGTTTGCAGGATTCTAAGGGAAGGCAGTATAAGAGCGCAGGTAACATTTTCTCCGGACATGCGTCTGAATGTGTATACCATTAACATAAAAAGTATGCATAAAAATTTTGGACGGTTTTTTGCTCTCGCATCTATTGCAGCGCTGACGATTTTCGCGGGGAAAACATTCGCTGAATCGCGCCAGCAGCCGTTGTTTGCCGAGAAGCCGGTTGTAAAGCAGGAAGCCTCTGTAGTGGCGATGAATGTGCCGAGCTATGACGTGTCCGTTGAAGACGACGCTTCTATGTTGTCGGCAGAAACTCCTGTGGCGACTCCCGTAGAAGAAACGGTTCACGCCCCTCAGGTGAGCATTGCGGATACAAATATAAATACAAATTCTGCTATCGATACGGCGGTCGCGTCAAATACCACACCGCATTTCAGCATCAAAAAAGGGGTGGGAGATGACGATAACGAAGGGAGAGATGATGACGATGATTAATATAAATTTCAATGAATAAAATTTTCTGAGCTGTTGAAGATATGTATAAAATCTGATACTATATGAACATCATGAGTATCAGATTTTATTTTTATAGTATGTCTATTGTAAAAAGAATTATAAAAAATAAGTGGTTTGTCATTCTAGCGGTGCTAATTATTTCTGCGATTGTATGGAGTGTGTTTGGCGCATTAAAACAAGTTCCCCAAATAACAATAAAAGTGGAAAGAGGTTCATTGACTCAAGAGGTAAATGTAACAGGGAAGACAAAGCCGGTTCAAAGTCTGGATTTGGCTTTTGAACGTAGTGGAAAAGTAATAAAAGTAAATGCTGATGTTGGAGATAAAGTAACTTTGGGACAAGTTATAGCAATACAAGATCAAAGCGATTTATCTGCACAAGTAGCACAAGCAGAAGCCGCTCTTGCGATACAAGATGCACGGCTTTCTGATATGGTGCGCGGTACACGACCAGAAGAATTACGCATTGCGCAGACATCGGTAGAAAATGCGCAAAAAACTCTTGATAATACAACAACGAATCTTGCAAACGTAACATCAAAATCAGAGTCAGATTTAATTGCAGTGTATGCAGATGCGCTTGGCGCGATGATTAAATCATTGAATATCGCAACTAATTCATTGATGATTTTGACTGATATGCAATTTGCGCATTACACCACGTACGACCAAACAAGTGCCGTAATTGCAAACGCCAAGGCACAAGCGATAGTGGCATTGCTTGGGGGGCAAAACGGGGGAAGATGGACTAACGATATTATTTCATCAGCCACAGGAGGAGCAAAAGGATTGGTACTTAAAGCACAGTCGGTTCAAACAATGGAAAGTGTAGACGTTGCGCTTCCTACAGGGAGAGACGCACTTATGAAAGTAAAAACAGCACTTGATGCTATGCCCACCGCCCCGTATCTTACTTCCACCGAATCAACTAATCTCAATACCGAAAAGAATACTATTACGAACGAGACTATTATTTCTGTAACTAAACAAGAAACAATTACGACACAGAGGGCGTTAAACCAAAATCTTATTACTGCAGCCAATGCAAGCGTTACTACCGCATCTAATACTCTTGCAAGCGCTAAAGACACGCTAGCGTTAAAACAAGCAGGACCAACAGAACAGGAAATTGCAGCACAAAGGGCACAGGTACAGCAAGCGCAGGCAAATCTTCAAAGCGTGAAAGTGCAGTTGGATAAAACTGTGTTACATGCACCATTTGCTGGGGTTATTACAAAACAAAATGCAAAAGTAGGACAGATTGTTTCTGCACAGGTATCAACAACATCGTTACTTGCAGATGAAGGCTATGAAATAGAGGCAAATGTACCAGAGGTGGATATCGGAAGAATAGCAAAAGACAATGTTGTGCATATAACATTTGATGCGTTTCCACAGGAAAAATTTGAAGGCAACATTACACTTATTGATCCTGCAGAGACCATTGTAGATGGTGTTGCAAATTATAAAATAACGGTGATTGTTCCAATTGCAAATGGTCGTTTGAAAAGCGGACTGACAGCAAATCTTTCCATTGAAACAGTACACAAAGAAAATATACTTATACTTCCTCAGTTTGCTATTGTAGAAAATGATCAAGGAACATTTGTACGAAAAGCTGGTGCGACAACGGTAGATATTCCGGTGCAGATTGGCATTCGTTCTCAAGATGGGCGCGTTGAAATGATTTCTGGTGTACAAGAAGGGGACGAAGTGCTCAATATCGGTTTTAAATAGAAGAAACGTATATGAAAGGGCAACAAAAAAGACAGCGTTGCATTTACTTGTAGAGCCTATAAAAACATGATTATAGTGAAAGATCTTATTAAGGATTATCCGGATGGAACACGGGCACTTTCGGGTGTTACGTTTACTATAAAGAAAGGTGAATTCATTTCTATTATGGGGCCGTCAGGGTCTGGTAAGTCGACACTGTTACATATTCTAAGTTTTCTTGATCGTCCAACAGGAGGGTTATATTCATTCGCCGGAAAGAACATCAATGATTTTGCGGATAATGATCTTGCTCACATCCGCAATAAAGAAATGGGTTTTGTATTTCAGTCTTTCAATCTGTTGTCACGATCAACCGTATATGAAAACGTAGAATTACCTCTTTTGTATTCCGCATTGCCGATAAAAGATAGAAAGAAAGCAATAGAAGAAGCGGTGAAGGCGGTTGGTCTGGAAGAAAAACTTTATACAGAAGCAGGTAAATTATCTGGTGGACAGCGACAGCGTGTTGCAATTGCGCGAGCATTAGTGAACAATCCCGAGACTATTTTTGCAGATGAACCGACAGGAAATCTTGATTCAAAATCGGGGGCGCAGATT
>CAYVXI010000060.1:0-12747 GCA_964455595.1 uncultured Candidatus Saccharibacteria bacterium
ATAATCTGCGCATAGATATGTTCATTAGAACGATATACTGAAAGTCGTGGTCGTTCTTTTGTACCTGAAATCTTAGCTCGTATTCTTTTGTGGATTACTGCTCTTTCCATAAAAATATTTTTTTAGACTGTTCCTGCTTTCTTACCTTCTTTTCTTCTAATAACTTCACCTTGATACCGAATTCCTTTACCTTTGTATGGTTCTGGTTTCTTTAACTTTCGGATGTTCGCTGCTGTCTGACCAACAAGATATTTATCAATACCAGAAACAGAAATAACGTTTTTCTCTACACCCAAGGTAATGCCTTCTGGAGCTTCAAATTCTACAGGATGTGAAAATCCAAGCTGCATGATAAGTTTGTTTCCTGCCAATGCCACTTTAAAACCAACTCCTTCCAGTTCAAGTTTTTTTCCATATCCGTCAGTAACTCCTGAAATCATATTAATCAATAATGAACGGGTCAAGCCCAAAAATGCCTTATGCGTCTTTTCGCTCACTCCTTCCATGATAACCATGTTGTCTTTCAGGGACATAGCAATATCTTCGCGCTTTTCCATACGCAACTCTCCTTTTGGTCCTTTAACTATGACAAAATCGCCATCGATCTTAACTTCGATATTTGCCGGAATTGCAACTGGGTTTTTGTAGATGCTACTCATATATTTTTACCAGACTTTACAAATTACTTCCCCACCCAACTTTTTCTTTCGGGCTTCCCTACCAATCATTAATCCTTCTGGAGTAGATACAATCATAATGCCATAGCCTTGGCGTACCAGATATAATTCGGATGCTTTCTTATAAATTCTTTTTCCTGGTGTGGAAACGCGTTGAATATCATCAATCACGCTTGTGCCATCTTTCTGATATTTCAATTTTATAACAATGCTTTTTCTGATACTCTTACCTTTACGTTCATAAGAATCAATAAAATTTTCTTTTTTTAGAATATCTAAAATATGTGCTTTGATTTTAGAGTAAGGCAAACTGACAGTCATATGTCCGACTGCTTTAGCATTACGTATTCGCGTTAACATGTCTGCGATAGGATCCATACCAATGTGATTAAAATTTGCGAGCTCAATGCGAAGTAAATTTTACTTTCACATTGAGTATCCCGCATTAATCTCTTAAATTTAAGAAATTAATGCGGGATAAGGTTTTGTACCTCACCGCACTATGCCCGTAAACAGGCACACTGCGGTAAGACAAAGCCCTTACCAGCTTGATCTTTTTACTCCGGGGATTTCTCCACGCGATGCCATTTCTCGGAAACAAATGCGGCATAAATCGAACGCACTCATATACCCTCTATTTCTACCACAACGGAAACAACGATTAACCTTTCGGGTAGAAAATTTAGGTGTCTTTTTTGATCTGGCAATGGTTGATGCTTTTGGCATGGTATTATTTGCTATCTTTTTTATCTTCTACTTTTTTTAATGGGAAACCCATTTGAGAAAATAAATATTCTCCTTCTTTCTTACTTGAATTGGTTACTGCGGTTATTTGGAATCCGAAAATCTGTCCTGCTTTTTCGTGGCTTGTTTCAGGGAATACAATATCTTCTTTCATCCCCAAAGTCAAATTACCGCTTTGATCTATGTTTTTTCTATCGATACCATGAAAATCTCTCGTACGAGGCAAAGCTACAGAAATCAATCTATCAATAAAATGATACATGCGTTCTCCACGCAAAGTCACTTTTATACCAACATCCATCCCTTCACGCGTCTTAAATCCTGCTATGGATTTTTTTGCTTTAGTGCGAACTGCTTTCTGTCCGGCAATTAAAGAGATTCCTTTTTCGATAGCTTCTACCATCTTGTCATCCTTTAAATATTTTCCTACACCAGAGTTAATAACCACCTTTGTGATTTTAGGTACTGATGCAGTGTTTTTATACCCGAACTCTTTCTTTAAAGCCGGTATAATTTCAGTATTAAATTTTTCTTTTAATCTTGCCATAGTTATACAATTGAATCACATTTTTTACATACACGGGATTTATTTTTTTCATCAAGTCTCGCGCCCGTTCGTGACGGTTTTGAACATTTTGGACATACCAACATAACGTTAGAAATATGTACCGGTGATTCTGATTTAACAATCTGTCCTTTTTCACCCTGACGTTTTGCTTTCGTGTGAATTGTGCGGATATTAATAGCATGCACTACAACTTTATCTTCACGAGGCAAAACCTGTAAAACCTTACCGGTTTTGCCTTTGTCTTTACCTGAAAGCAATAGTACGTTGTCGTTTTTTTTGATATGCATAATCGTATAATTACACTACTTCCGGTGCCAGTGAAACAAGCTTAGTATATCCCTTATCTCTTAATTCTCGTGGGATAGGACCAAAAATGCGTCTTCCTTTTGGTTCTAGTCCGTCTACTACTACCACTGCATTTTCGTCGAATCTAATAGTAGAACCATCTGCACGACGAAATGACTTTCTTTGTCGTACGACAACAGCCTTTACCACATCTGATTTTTTAACAGCTTTTCGTGGCTCTGCAAACTTGACCGTCCCAACAATAACATCGCCGATACGCGCATATCTTCGGCGCGTTCCACCCAACACCTTGATACATTGGATGATTTTGGCTCCGCTATTATCTGCTACTTTTAACATTGCTCGTGGTTGTATCATGGTAGTTTATTCTGTTTTTACAGCTCTTATTCTTTCAACAACTTCCCAACGTTTATCTTTAGACATTGGTCTGCATTCACCAATAAGCACTTCATCTCCTACCACATATTCATTCTTTTCATCATGCGCTTTATAGCGTTTGCTGGTATGAAAAAACTTCTGGTACATGGGGTGTTTTTTGGTAGTCTTAACAGACACAACAACAGTCTTATCCATTTTATTGGAGACTACAGTTCCGGTAAGTGTTCTTTTTTTTGTTGTCTGTGTTGTCATGATTTTATCTATGTAATGTCGCACAAGTCTAGCATTTATTTCTGTTTTAGTAAAGTCATCACTCGCGCGATATCTTTTCTTACGTTTGCCATTTCTTTTACGTTCTTTACTTTCTGAAACGACGAATCAAATCGCAGTTGTTGCAACTTTGCTGAAAACTCAAAAAGATCTTTCTCTAATTCTGTTTTTGATTTTGATTGTAATTGATGTGCTTTCATAAGGAATCTATCTTACTCGTTTCTAGTAATAAATTTAGTGGAAATCGGTAATTTAAATGATGCTCTGCGCAAAGCTTCTTTTGCCATTTTTTCCTCAATACCATCCATTTCAAAAATTACGCGACCAGGTTTAATAACTGCTACATAGTAATCTACGCTTCCCTTGCCACCACCCATAGGAACTTCCTGTCCTTTCTTGGTAATTGGCTTGTCCGGGAAAATACGAATCCAAATCTTTCCTGAACGTTGTACGTAACGTGTCATGGCGCGACGTGCTGATTCGATCTGACGTGAAGTAATCCATGCGTGTTCTTTTGCTTTCAAACCAAAATTGCCGAAATTCAATTCAGTCCCGCGTGTTTCGACACCAAGCGCACGCTTGCGTCCCTTATGCCATTTTCTGTGTTTTACTTTCTTTGGTAATAACATATGTGTAATAAATTAAACTTCGGTCTATCTACTTTTTACTGGTGGTAATTCTTCTTTATAAATCCATACCTTAATACCAATAATACCGTATGTGCACAATGCTTCTGCTTTAGCGTAATCAATATCTGCTCGCAGATTCTGCAAAGGCATTTTTCCTTTACCAAGCCATTCTACGCGTGACATTTCAGATCCATCTAAACGTCCAGAAAATTTCATTTTAACCCCTTTTACTTCCTTGTTCTGCATTACTTTTTCTAATGTCTGTTTCAACACACGTCTGAAAGGCATACGTTTTTCAATCTGATCTGCTGCTTGCTGTGCTACTAACTGTGCGTGACTTTCAGGACGTGAAACTTCTTCTATTTGCAGACGTATCTCGGTTTTTGTTTTTTTATCTTTGCAGACAGCGTTGTACTTCTTCACCATTTCTGCTTTAAGTTTTTCAATGTCTGTCCCCCCCTTTCCAATAATAAGACCTGGTCGTGATGTAAAGATAATAACGGTAATACTGTTTGCCGAACGTTCTATTTCGATTTTTTCAAGTCCAAGCTTATACAGTTTTTTGGTTAAGAATGAACGCATCGCGTAATCTTCTTTAAGAAAACCAGCATAATTACGCAAGTTGAACCAACGGGATTTCCAATCCTTCGTGACTCCTAATCTAAATACAAATGGACTTATCTTTCTTCCCATATTATTTTTCTTTATTTACGTTAAATGCTCTTCGAGCCAAACCCGTTAATCTTTTTGGTAATTTTGTTGCGGATTTTTTTGTAGCTGTTGTTTTTTTTGCTGCGAGTTTTGTTTTTGCTTCTGTTTCTGGTTTTGCATCTTTTGCTTTCACTTGTTTTTCGGTTGTTTTCAATTTACCCTGTGCTGCAAATGCTCTTATTTGCTTATCTTTTTTCTCAGATAATGTTAAATGAATATGTGATGTTTTTTTCTTAATAGGAAATACGCGCCCTCTAGCTCGTGACATTCCGCGCTTTAAAACCTTTCCTTCATTCACATAAATTTCAGAAATATATAAATCTGCTTCGTTTAATTTAAAATTATGTTTTGCGTTTGCCAAAGCCGAATCTAAAAGCTTTTCCATTGGCATAGATGTTTTCTTTACCAAAAAATGCAATTGCACTTTAGCTTTAGATACATCAAGTCCGCGGATAAGGCTTGTGATAAGCCGTGCTTTCCGTGGAGCTACTCTTAAATTGTTTAAACTTGCTTTGACGTCCATAAGGATACTGTTTTTATTATTTCTTGTTTATTTTGTTGGTACTGCTTTCATTTCAATCTCGCGCTGCATCTTACCACCATGGCGTACAAATTTGCGTGTTGGTGAAAATTCACCGAGACGATGACCAACCATATCTTCAGTGACAAACACTGGGATATGAATCTTGCCATTGTGCACACCAAAAGTAAATCCAACCATTTCTGGTGAAATCTGCGATGCTCTCGCCCATGTTTTAATTGTATCGCCCTGCTTCGCTTTACTGACTTTTTCTAAAAGCCGTACATCGACATAAGGACCTTTTTTAGACTTCGTGCCATAATAATTATTTTTTACTTCTTCTTGAAACAATATGAACATTAGAACGATTCTTTCTGTCACGGGTTTTCTTTCCTAATGCATGCTTACCCCATGGAGTCTTTGGGTAAGGCAAACCAATAGGCTGTCTTCCTTCACCGCCACCATGTGGATGATCAACAGGATTCATTGCGGAACCTCTCACCGTCGGACGAACACCTCTCCAACGATTTGCCCCTGCCTTACCAAGAACCAAAAGATTGTGTTCACCTTTAGACAAAACGCCTACAGTGCCCAAACAGCTTGAAGGAAATCTTCGTACTTCGCTTGAAGGCATGGTAATTAATGTCGCATTGCCTTCATGTGCCATAATCTTCACGGATGAACCGGCAGATTTTGCCACCTGTCCCCCGCGACCAGGTTGCATTTCTAAATTATGAACAAAATATCCTGGTGGAATCTTTCCAATGGGGAGACGGTTTCCTTCTTCTAAAGGTGCGTTTTCTGAAGTGATAATAGTATCTCCTACTTTCATGCTCTTCGAAGCAAGAACATAACGCTTATCGCCGTCTTTATATGCAACTAAAGCAATAAAAGATGAACGATTTGGGTCATATTCGATAGTTTCTACACGTGCAGGAATATCCATCTTGTTCTGTTTAAAATCAATAACACGGTAGAGTCTTTTATTTCCTGATCCTTTATGGCGCACAGTGATTCTGCCGGATTTTGCACGACCAACACGCCGCTTATAGCCGTACGTAAGGCTCTTCTTCGGTTCTGACGCGGTAATGCTGGAATAATCAGCAATAGTGCGTTGTCTCTGTCCTGGACTTGTTGGTTTTAATTGACGCATATAATTTCTTTAAACACCTATTTCTATTGAATCCCCTGTTTTTAATGTGATGATCGCCTTTCGGAATCCATTTTTGGTTCCCATGGTGCGTCCCACAATTATCTTTCTACTAGGGATGTTTATCATATTTATCTTCGTAACGGTGACTTTGTACTTTTCTTGAATAACTTTGCGTAATTCCGGTTTGTTTGCGGTTTTTGCAACAATAAATACATATTTATTTGCATCCGCCTTCATTGCCGAAGTTTTTTCCGTAATGTACGGGTGCGCAAGCATATCATACACATATTTTCTGCTTTGTACAGATGTGCCTGTTCGTACAGACGCTTCTTTCTTCTCAGATTCGTCTGTGATCTTTTTTACGGTCTTTGTTTTGACAACAGAAACAGCTTTTGCAGGTTTTTCTGCTTTTGCGGTTTTTCCTATTTTCTTTTTGATATCACTAAGTAACGACATATGTGTATAATAGGTATTATTTCTTTTTCTTTGCTACAACTTTTTTCGCTTTTGCCGTTGTTTTTGTCTTTGTTTTTGTTTTTGCTGGTACTTTTGCTTTAACAGTCTTTACTTTTACCACTTTTGCTTTTTTTGCTACCTTTTTAACTGCTGGTTTCCGCATTGCTTTTTTTGCTATTATCGCAGCTTTTTTTGGAGAAACTGGTTTTGTCATTCCTGCAGGTGTTCCTTTTTTACCTGGGGCAAGCTGGGTATATGTTTTTTCAATAACTTCAACTGAATCTTTCACTAAAATAACATATCTATACGATAATAAGTCTTTGATATTCAAACTGTCTGCAGTCAATGATTTTACATTCGGGATATTGCGCATTGAAAGTGTGACATTCTTATTTGCTGTAGGAAGAATAACAAGAATTTTTTTATAACCTTCAGCAGAAAATGCTGCATCTGAAACTATTTTTAATATATTTGACGCGTCTTTTGTTTTTATTTTTTCAAGAGTAAGCATATCTAACACGGCAAGTTTTTCATTCTTTACTTTAGAAGACAAAACCATAAACAATGCTTTTTGTTTTTGTTTCTTGTTAATCTTTAAAGCAAATATTTTTTCATTGCGAGGACCAAAAGAGACACCACCGCCTTTCCAAAGTGGAGACCGGATTGAACCATGTCGTGCTCTACCAGTACCTTTCTGTCTCCATGGTTTAATACCACCACCTCTTACTTCCGCGCGATTTTTGGTGTGGGCAATGCTTTCTCTTGCGTTTGCATCTTGAGCAACAAGAACCTGATGAATAAGATCAGTGTTTGTAGTCACATTGAAAATACCGTCTGGTAATACGTATGTTCCTACTTTTTTTCCTTCTTGATTGTAGACTACTGTTTCCATAATAAAATTATTCGTCACTCTTTAATTCTACGGTGATGCCCCTTCTTCCAGGAACTGAACCTGAAACAACAACCAAACCGTTTTCCAAATCAACTTTTAACACTTTTAATCCAGTAATGGTTTTGCGTTTACCACCCATGCGTCCTGCCATGCGGGTTCCTTTTACCACGCGCTGTGGCCATGTTGAACCAATAGAACCTGGTTCGCGTAAGCTATGCTTCTGTCCATGGCTTGCAGGACCTCCACGAAAATCATGTCGTTTTACAACACCTTGAAATCCTTTCCTTTTGCAATTGCAGATACCTTTACCGCGTCTCCTTCCACAAATATTGATGCGTCCAATGTGTCTCCAACTTTTCTTTCAGAAGGAACATCCAATCGTTGTTCTCTTAAAACTGCAAATTGGCCCAGCTCTTTCAGATGGCCCTTTTCTGGCTTGTTTATTTTATTACGCTTTCCGTAACCAAGCTGTATGGCTTCATAGCCATCTTTGTCGCTTGTTTTTACTGCCGTAACGATTGCTGGGTTAACTTCAATGACTGTAACAGCCACTGTTGATCCGGTATTTTCATCAAATACCTGTGTCATGCCCAATTTGTTTCCAATAAGAAATTTCATAGTTTCCAGCGGCTTCTTTTTAAGAAAAATGGGCTACGAACCCATTTCTTTCAAAGAGGCTTGGTATCGTAAATACTAAATCTAATTATAATTTGTTTGTGTCATTTCTGAAGTACACAGTATTCTGCGCTTCTTTTTTAAGAGAAACGCAGAACGTTTAGGAGTGTAAGATTCGAATCCTACACTCCTATTCAAAACCTACATCATTTTGATTTCAATGTCAACACCTGCCGGTAAATTGAGGTTCGTTAGCGCATCAATCGTCTTAGGAGTGGGGCTTGCGATATCAATAACCCGCTTGTGAACACGCATCTCATAATGTTCGCCTGAACTTTTATGTACGAATGTCGAGCGATTTACAGCATATTTGCGAATCTCGGTAGGCAATGGGATAGGACCCGAAACGGTAATCCCCTGTCGCTCTGCTGCCTCCACGATCTGTCGCGCGCTGTTATCGATAATTTTGTTATCGTACGCTTTGATCTTGATACGCAATTTCTGTTTTGGTTCTTCTTTTGCAGTCATATTATGCGATAATCTTAGTTACAACACCTGCACCGACGGTCTTACCACCTTCACGGATTGCAAAGCGCTGTTTTTCTTCCAATGCTATAGCTGAAATAAGTTTAATCTTCAAGTTTACTGTGTCTCCAGGAATAACCATTTCGGTTCCTGTTGGCAACGTAACATCTCCGGTCACGTCAGTTGTACGAATGTAGAACTGAGGTTTGTATCCATTAAAGAATGGAGAATGACGTCCGCCTTCATCTTTGGTCAAGATATACACTTCTGCTTCAAATTCTGTATGAGGTGTAACACTGCCTTTCTTTGCCAAAACTTGTCCGCGTTCTACGTCTTCTTTCTTAACACCGCGCAACAAAATACCTGCGTTGTCTCCTGCCATTGCTTCGTCCAACTGTTTGTTGAACATTTCAATACCGGTAATGACTGTTGTTACATTAGGCTTCAAACCAATGATTTCAATTTCATCATTGAGTTTAGCCCGTCCGCGTTCTACACGACCAGTAACCACTGTTCCACGACCTTCAATGGAGAACACATCTTCCACTGGCATCAGAAATGGTTTTTCAGTGTCTCTCACAGGTTGTGGAAAATACGTGTCCATTGTGTTTACCAATTCGAGCACTTTCTTTACCCATTCATCATCTACAGAAGTTGCTTGCAATGCTTTCAAACCGGAGCCACGAATAATAGGAGTATTTTCGCCATCGTATTTGTATTTAGTCAAAAGTTCACGAATTTCAACTTCCACCAAGTCAACGAGTTCAGGATCATCTGAAGCATCAATCTTGTTTAAGAATACAATTAAATTTGGAACACCAACCTGGTGAGCAAGCAAAATGTGTTCGCGAGTCTGGGGCATAGGACCGTCAGATGCAGCAACAACTAAAATTGCGCCATCCATCTGAGCGGCACCGGTAATCATGTTCTTAATATAATCAGCATGTCCGGGAGCATCAATGTGTGCATAGTGACGGTTTGCTGATTCGTATTCTGAATGATGCAACGCAATGGTAATACCACGAGCTTTTTCTTCTGGCGCTGAGTCAATCTGGTCTACGCTCTCCACGCGAGCCTTGAAACCTGCAAGATTTAATGAATGCAAAATAGCCGCCGTAAGGGTGGTCTTGCCATGGTCGACGTGTCCAATGGTGCCGACGTTGACGTGCGGCTTTGATCTGTCAAATTTCTCTATTGCCATATCGTTTTAGTTAAACGCATCTCGTAGCTGCTCCCAGAACGCAAAAAAAGCGTTATGAGACGCACGCCGCACGTTACGCGCTCTTGTTAATTAATTAGTGAACTTTAAATACAAAATCTAGTAAGTAGTATTGTATTGCATAAAATAAAAATAGTCAACCCCACATTGTTTAGTCACACACCCCATGGCGACTGCCCTTGAAGAATGTCTCGCCCGCCCGAACGTACCGTTCGGTACGGGCGGGCAGGCTCCGTCAACTGACGGATTGGTCTTTCACTTGGACGTTCCACGTCCAAGTGAAAGTTTTGAGCCGAGCGCCAAGGCCGCGGTGCGCCGCAGGAGCGCACTGACGGCCGGTTCCGCAAATGATGTTTCGGAGGGTACAGGAAATAGAAGTCCCAGAGTGCACGCCCTATACAAAAAAGAAGTGGCGCGGTTGCTTGTGCGTTTAAAACGACCCTTTAATGATTTTACGGGGAGCTGCTCTGTGCTATAATGGGGGGAAAGAATATGGACTTATTTTTCGCTTCAAATATCTTCTTCATCCTCAAATCCCTTAATGTAATTTTTATTGCAGGGCTTATTTTCATAGGACTGCGCAAACTGCAAAGAAGACCACAGAAAATCACATTCACCGTGATGCTTCTATTCTTCCTTTCTTCAACATTGTTTTTCAACCACGAAGGGGCTTTGAACGAATGGCTGAAACATTCACTTTTCTACAGCGGTCAGCTTTTTTTCTCTTTTTTTCTCTACTACATCATCCGGCTTTATTTCCGAAAGAAAGAGCAGGAAGAATCTTCACAAGAACGCCCCAACACAACGCACATGCCTCCTCCCGCGATGACGGCTATAGTGGGTACTGGCACAATAAATTGGTTTGCCTTTCTTACCGAACAAGGGCTCCAACACATCCTGGTTGTTCCTATTTATTTCCTCATTGTCAGCATCGTGCGCATTCAATATCTTTCCATTGAATCGCGGTATTTTAAAAAAAACCTCAATCTGTTCCTGTGGGCGGGATCAAGTCTCGCAATGATTCATATTGCAGAATTTTTTATTGAAAACCAAAAATTTATTCCTTTCTTAAATGATAAAATCGAATTAATTGAATTTCTGTTGTTTTATCTTGGGTTGCTTTTCTTTTATCTGGGTATGAGAAAATTATCATGAGGAATTTTTTAAAAAACTTCACGGGACAGCTGATATTGGGTGGCATCATTACCGTGCTGACAATATTTTCCTTCAGTTTATACTTCTTCGTCAATATCAACGATATTTCTGTCGTTGGAACGGATACGGCAAAAACCATACAAGATGTCCCGGGTATACTGTTCATTATACAATCCTCACTCCTTCACGAAACGAACCTTCTCTCTTCATTCCACCACAACTTCATATCCTCGGACGCCTTTCTTGTGCAGCTTGAAGAAATAAACAAGCAAGAAAGCGTACAATTGGAAAAAATAAGGAAATTACAGGATCAATTCAAAGATGTCACCTTCATCAATAAAGAAGAAGAGGTATTCAGCAGGCAGTTTGAGCATACGCTGAATACAATCAGCGCCATACTCAACGATGTTGAAGAAAAAATGAAGTTGATGGTGTCCGTGCATGAGGCTAAAGATGAAATGCGAGAAAAACAAATACGGAATGAAATTGTAGGGTTGGAAAACAAACTGGAAAACGAAATGTCTTCGCTGGACGGCATGGTCAATGTTTTGCTTGACCAGCGGAACCGATACATCAATGATATCGTCGCGAGCATACTAAAAAACTCTTTCTTTTTCATGAGCTTCATGCTTATTCTTATCATTGGACTGAACACGTATCTTATTTTACAGATGGTGTTTTCCCTGCGCGGTATTCTAAAAGGCATTGAGGCAAGCAAACAAGGCAATCTTGCCTATCGCATCACGTTACATACAGACAACGAATTCAGCGTCATCGCAAAATCGTTCAATGAAGCGGCAGGTATTATAGAAGAAAAAGAGACAGCTCTCCGGCAAACCATGGAAGAAATGAAAAATCAGGCGCGGGATCTTGCGGAAAAGAACGACCATTTGGAGCAGTTCCAGAAAATCACCGTAGGTCGCGAGCTGAAAATGATAGAGCTGAAAAAAGAAATTGCCGCCCTAAAGGGCGAGCCTCGCTCAAATATTGAGCGGGAAGAACTAAAAAAGAATCATGCATCGTAAAAACTCATCTTATCAGCTATATCTGCCAGCTGGCGCTTCACTAAGAAAACCGTCTCGCAGTTCGAGCGGGCAGGGTGTCCAGCACCTTTTATAAAAGGTGCTGGACGGCGAGAATGAGAGCGAGCGCGATTTCCACGCTGGGGAAATCGATAGCGTGTTTTCGTGCGAAGCGCCAGCAGGCCATGCATCACCACTTTCATAATGATAACAGATTTTTTGCCTATGGAACTTCCTAAACCGGGGCGCTGGAAAGCGCATATTACCAAACAGAGAAAAATTGCAGAAAACACTGTAGAGGTTTCCCTATGGCTAGATGGTCCATCTTTTGTATTTCAAGCGGGACAATATGTAAAAATCACCATCCCCCGTTTGTTAATGACAGACTTACGAGAAGCAAGTCGCGACCTTTCACTTTCTTCTTCTCCCGCACAGGGTAATCTTATTACCGTTGCATTTCGAGTTTCCGATAGCGCTTTTAAAAAAGCACTTATTCAGTCGCCAGAAGGCGCTCCTGTTGATGTGCTAGGGCCACTGGGTGTTTTTACCATTCCAAGCGATAGTTCGCACAACTTCGCATTTATAGCAGATGGGGTTGGTATCACGCCGTTTTTGAGCATGATACGCTATGCAACAGAAAAAAAACTACCCAATGCCATCACTTTACTCTATGTTAATTCCTCCTCTGAAAATGCCGTGTATATTCCAGAATTAGAAATACTTGCAAAACAGAACAATCATTTTACGTTCATAAATAAATTTGGCGCGCTAGATGCTGAATTCATAAAACAAAACATGCCGGAACCAGCAAACACGCTATGGTATGTAGCAGGACCCGAAGGTATGACCGCTACGGCATATGCCATTCTGACTCAAATGCATATTCACGAAGAAAACATAACAACCG
>CAYVXI010000061.1:0-3526 GCA_964455595.1 uncultured Candidatus Saccharibacteria bacterium
ACTTCACGAACAACATCCTGATGTGCCCGAAGAAGTAATGATGGGATACGAAGTACATTTCCGTACGTACGCACGATATATTGGTTTTATAAATCAGCGATTAAATGAGATTATTACTTCTTACGACGAGTTTACAGAAGAAAATACAGGAAGGATTGAGACACAAAAGGACTTTGCTTTAGCAATCCAACAAAAACAAGACAAATCATTTTTTTTCTTGCTTAGAAAATCTGGTCTAGAAAAATTAGTTGAGTGCAAATTAAGAATGATAGAACAGTTAAGAAAACAGCTACCTCTTAAAGATTTTGTTGAGCAAGAGGAAAAGAAGTAATGAGTAATTTTTATAATATTTAGTTGCGGAGAAACGCAAGCGAGGGCGGGGCCGGAATTCATTTTCCCCACACCCATTTTTCTTCCCGTCCCGCCCGAGCGCAATCAGAGTCATTGTGCGCGGTAGAGGAATCGAATCCCGATACCAAAGCGAAGCTTGTATGGGACATACCTCTGACCTCAGCAACTTGCTCCATTAGATTTTCTTGTGCGCGGTAGAAGGATTGAACTTCTGGCCTTTCGCATGTCAAGCGAACGCTCTACCACTGAGCTAACCGCGCAAATACTACAAAACCAGATGCCTGCCCCGTAGGCAACTTGTTGTCCTTTGTGGAGCTAGCGCCCGTGTTTGTATTATGCGATACAATGAAAAAGCACGCAAGAAAAAAGCTACGTTTGTTTCGTAGCTTTTGCGTTGGCAATCATGTCATCAATAAACTGCTGGGTATCTGGCGTCCAATATTTTTTATATGTTTTTACCCACGCTTCTACCGCTAATGGATTTTGTGTAAAGAAATCCGGAAGATCATGCTTCATTATCAAATCAAATTCTTCATCGGTAAAAATGTGTAAATCTGTTTGGAGACGATACATGAGCGCGAAGCGTCGCAACAGTGCTCCATAGTTTTCCCGCGAAATAAACTCTTGATGCTGAACAAATACAGTCCGTAGAAGTCCCTTTATTAAATCTGTCTGTGTCGGCTGTGCTACTATTTTTTTCCGCATCGGTTCTCTCCATTCTCGCACGGTTTCTTATTCTGCCAATAAGCGTAGCATAACCATACATGGGATGCAAATTATTTTTTCAATTACGACGGGTAGAGGATTTGAATCCCGATACTAAAGCAAAGCTCGGTACAGGGCATGCTTTGATGCCTGCCCCGTAGGCAACTTGTTGTCCTTTGTGGAGCTAGCCGTCCATAATTTTTTATATAAATACAAAGACATACCTTGTAATTTTGTTTCTCACCCGAGGGCTGGTTTTAGTGTCTTGTCTTAGCGTCATGAGACAGTCTTACGCAATTGCCACTCCTTCGTATGTCGAGACGCCTGAAATCTGCATCATTGCGGGCGTGTGTCCTTGCACGGGACGTTTTTTTATCGCGTCGGTAAGGGGCATTGATGTGTCGGGCGCGAATATGGAAGGATGCGAAGCTGGGTCTGGCTCGAATTCTTGTTTGAATAAATCACCACGCGTCCTTGCCTTAATCCACGATTCCTCAATTTTTGTTCCAAGCGGTGTTGATGGATGTCCAGTTGTAGTTGTGCCCTGTTCACTCGGAGCTACGAACAAGGGGATACGCACACCGCGTTTTGCCATTTCAAGCGCGAATTTTTCTGCATAATCACTCTGATAGCAAGCATGAGATAGAATAACATCATCCTCAGGTTTCTTGCCATGATCACGATATCTATTTGCGAACGCTTCAGCGAGTACGCTCGGGGAGATGTATACACTCTTGCTGGTAGTTATGACATTTCCACTTCCTAAATCTTGGCCGCCATCACGAAAAAAGATGCCGTTCGGAGAACCGTGCGCAAACACATACAATACCATTCCTGCTGGAGCTTTGATTATTGCCTCTTTCGCACTCTCAACGGGATCGGATTCATTTCCACTTACATGCACGAAAGTTCCATTCTCATCCGTAACGCGATCCTCTATGGCTTTCAGTTTATGCGGCTGTGCCATGGCGGATACGCCATTTCTTTTTTCGTTGTGCGTGAACACCAAGGCATTTTTTGGCATCGGCTTACTCACATACTCATTTCGTGCTGCTTCAATTGCAGAAAAAGCCTTTTCAACGGACTTCTCGCTTATCGGTATGTCTCTATTGAAAAGGTACTGTGCAATATGCACAGTCCGATACATAAGCTGCAGCGGATGAACTCCGTATGCATCTCGTACTTCAAGGAGCATTGCGAGCTTCGCTTCATCACTTTTTTTTTGAAAACTGTCGTATCCATAATGCCTACCTATTAATTTTTTATGCCACTTTGCAATTTCTGCGTCATCAAATAAAACCTGCGATTTTTTCAAGTGCTCTGCAGTCATCGAAAAAACACTATCATCAACCATATCAAATGCAGGATTGTCTACTATATTTTGCGTAACAGCGACGGGTCTTAGGTTTTGCAAAGAAAGAAGTGTAAGAAACAGTTGACGTGGACGTGGAGGCAACACCTCACGAATCTTGTTCTTATCAGGATCGGAAATAAGGTTGGAGGATAAAAGGGCGTCTATTTCGTCATAGTGTGTTAAGTCCTGCCTACGTACGTTCTCAATCAAAATATCCACCGCGCCCGGCACTTTATGGTATTTTTCATAATACGACACGGCAACCGCCCAACGAGATAATGTTTTTCTCACTAAGGTCGCGGCGCTCGGCATATTGGCGACATCGTTTGCAATGAGTAAAAAGTAAAAGGGAGATCGTTCGGCGAGCTTTTCAACGACCTCAAAGTCATTGCCGGGTTTTTGCCAGTCTTTGTAATTTTGCAACAACACTTGCGCTATGAGTTTACCGTTTTTGGTATTTGGAAATTCTTCCCCTATCCGTTTTGCAAAGGCAAATTTTTGATCTTTTGCAAGTCCTCCAAAAATTTCTTCTATCTTTTTGATGAGCGCTATTTCAGAATCAAAATCGCGTTCGTCACTCGCCTCAAGAAGTAACGACCTTATATATGATTCATCAACTCCCTTTTGAGAGGCTTCTGCCACATATGCAGGTGATTTGACAGGACTCTGTTCACGGCTCTCCCGTGGCATATCGCCGCTAGCAGCTCCTGGCGTTGCGGCCAAAGCAACCGCTAGTATTTTTGCTAGCTTAGGACCTCCTTCTTTTTTCATAACCTCATTGTAGCAACACTATAGTGTATTGTTAATCTCTAGCAAAATGGTTTAGTACTATGACAGGTGTGCGACACAGCGAAAAAGCATGCAAGAAAAAACGGCACTATTGTGAGTGGCCGCTTGGAGAAATTACGGGAACGTTGCTCTTTTCAAATTTATTTTTTTTGTATCTTTCTGGGAAGTTTAAATTTGTGACCCTAACGATACAGGATTCAAAACCCTTAGTGGAATTCTTTGTGAAGCTTGAAAACATTATATCGCACTTTGAAAATAAGCCCATTTATCAACATTTTGAGCAAATAACTCTTGGAGAAATAATCCCCTAATAGGGTTAAAACCTAT
>CAYVXI010000062.1:0-10379 GCA_964455595.1 uncultured Candidatus Saccharibacteria bacterium
CATATCATGTGTGTGGAAAAAGTCCAGCGTTTCTGTGACGCTCCATTGCGAGAACGCCGAAAACAGGAATTTGTCGTTCTTTTTGTATTTTGCCAGGAACCTCCGTACGTCCGGCTCGGCGTTGGTAATATTACATCGCCCCCCACCTGTAATAAGTAGTTTTTTGCCTAATGAGTTGTTTTTTTCAAGGAGAAGGACTTTCGCGCCCAATTCACCGGCGCGTCCTGCTGCCATCATACCCGACGGTCCACCGCCTATGACTATAAGATCATACATAGTGGTAGTAGGCGAGCCTCGCCCTTGCCGGCGGGCCGCCTATGACCGCCACGTCCCAGATTGTGTTTTTGTGCTTTTGCATAGTATATTCATACAATTTCCTCGTCGCGCCTCGCGCTGTCTGAAAAATCGCTCGCAACGTGGCGGAATTAGTATTGAAATGGACTCTAGAATGATATAATGAATGTATGGTAATGCGCAATGTAAAAAGAGCGATGGTTTTATTATTAGTAGTTTTGTTATTCGCATTTCGTGCGGGTGTTTTTGCGCAAATTAGCACGTCACAGCAATTAGTAGACCAAAAAACGCAGTTAGAACAACAGCTTGCCGATATCGAAAGCCAGATTGCAGATTATGAAAAACAATTAACCAATGTGCGTTCTGAAAAAAACACACTCGCTAATAAAATAAAACAGCTTAAAACGCAAAGCGCTTCACTTGCTCTTAAAATAAAAAAAACAAATCTAGAAATACAAAAATTGAATGGACAGATAACGCAAACACAAAGCCAGATTGATTTAAATAATAAGCAGATTACTCTTTTAAAAAATCAGATAGGCTCTTTAATGCAAAGACTGTACGAACAGGACCACCGTTCTTTGCTTGATATTTTGCTTTCAGAACTTACTTTTTCAGATTTATATTCACGATTGCATGACATGCAAAAAATTAACGAGAGTATTGCTATGATATTGGATCAGGTAAAAACAAAAACAGAAGTGCTTTCAGACAAACGACAACAATTGTCAGATCAAAAGGAACAGCAACAAAATCTTGTTACGATAGTTACTTTGCAGAATCAGAAATTATCCCAGAATATTTCTGATCAAAACTCTTTATTGACGCAGACAAAAGGAAAAGAAAGTAATTATCAAGCTGCACTAAGCGATACGAAGAAAAAAGCCGCCGAGATTCGCGGAAGAATTTATGACTTGTTTAACGTAGGTAAACAAGTGACGTTTGGTGAGGCGGTAACAGTTGCACAATGGGCTTCGGGATTCACTGGTGTGCGCGCTTCATTTTTACTCGCTATTTTAACGCAGGAATCTAATTTGGGAAAAAATGTCGGCACCTGTAATCGTGCAGGAGATCCTGTTAGTAAAAGTTGGCGTACAATTATGAAACCTACAAGAGATCAAGAACCATTTATTACTATCACTAAAGAACTTGGACTAGACCCTAATGTAACGCCGGTATCGTGTCCTATGCATGATAAAAATGGAAATCAGATTGGTTGGGGTGGGGCAATGGGTCCTGCACAGTTTATCCCGTCTACATGGATGGGATATAAAGATACAATTTCTAAAATTACCGGTAAGCCATCTGACCCTTGGGATATTCGTGATGCATTTCTTGCTGCGTCATTAAAACTTGCTCAAGGTGGAGCAAAAACTCAAGCAGGGGAATGGAAGGCAGCCATGCTCTATTTTTCAGGCTCGACGAACGTCAAATACCGCTTCTATGGCGACAACGTCGTTGCTATGGCGGCTCAATATCAGAATGATATTGACACGCTGAATAAGCAGTAAAAAATACATACGGATTGCTTTTATGGACAGCGGGTTATGAAGAAATATTGAAACGGTATATAATAGAGGAAAGGTCGTTTTTTATAGTAATCTAAATCTTTTTTAAAGTATGATTGATAAAATTATTGATGAGGCGAAAAATGCGATGGTCAGCGCCCTGAAAGGAACGGATGATGTGGCAGGTGCGTTGCGCACGGCGATAAGAAATACCGTTGTCGGTACTCTTAAGGATGCGGGAGACATTGCAAATGCGACAATGGGGACTGTCGCATCGCTGGCGAAAGGCGTTCTGCTTGGAGCGTCCGAGGTGGGAGTTGCATCGGTGGATGCCATAAAGAGCGTGGTGGGAAGCGCGATTCATGGCGTGTCTGATGCCGGCGGAGACGTCGTAGGTGCCGCGAAAGACGCGGTACGCGGCGCGATACATGGCGCCTCGGAAATCGGCGGCGACGTCGCAGGCGCGGTCGTAGGCGCGGTGGAAGGCGCGATAACGACTTCGGGTAAGCTCGGCGTGAGCGCTGAAGTCGCCGCAAAAAGCGCCATCATGGGCGCGGTGGAAGCAGCTAATGAAATCGGCGGGGAAGCGGGTGATGCGATAAAGGGAGCTCTTAAAGGAGCCGCATCGCTCCCGCGTGAGATTGTTGATTCTCTTCTGGGAAAATAATCAAAAAAATCAACAGATAAAATAACCCTCGACGTGTTCAGGGTTATTTTATTGTATCATTGATTTTTGACCGTCACTGAAGTAGCATTGATTTATGCATATCAAAGAACTGGGCCATGTGGTGCTGTATGTGAGCGATTTGGAAAAAATGGCTGATTTTTATCGTAACACATTAGGGTTTACCGAAATTACGCGCGACATTACTCAAGGCATTGCTGTATTTTCTTCTGGAAGAACACACCACGAATTACTGTTAATTGATATTGGTATTGCTCCCGAGCCACGGCACATACGCACCGGGCTGTATCATATCGGATTCAAGATAGGAGATGATTCTGAAGACATTCAGCACGCGTACCGTGAATTAAAAGAAAAAGGCATTTCTATTATAGGAGCAAGCGATCACACGGTAACCCATAGTTTGTATATTCTTGACCCAGATGGAAATGAGTTGGAATTGTATGCTGACGTATCTGACGTATGGAAAAAAAATCCCCACGCAATTGTTGCGCCTATTAAAGAACTCAAGTTGAAATTATGAACAATACGCGGCATATCCGTCATTATCATCGGCATTTCGGGTTCAGCTATCCAGTGTCACCCTGGCAACGGATTTATACTATTATTATTTCACCGCTTATTACGATGATTGTTATATCTATGGTGTTGTGGTTTTTTTCTTCAACATCTTTCATTCAAACACGCGATGTATCATTGGTAGAACTTTCGCTTGCCACGCTTGCCACACTCGTGCGTCTTTCTATTGCATATGCATTAGCGCTTGTATGTGCTATTCCGTTAGCATTGTTGGTTAATTATAATGCCATCGCTGAACGTATTTTTTTACCCGTATTTGATATTATAGAATCCGTTCCTGTTCTTGCTTTTTTTCCGGTTATCATTGTGTTCTTTATTCATTTTAATCTTTTAAATGGGGCAGCTATTTTTATTTTGTTTTTAACAATGCTATGGAGCATTGTTTTTAATATAATAGGAGGATTAAAAATGATTCCACTTGATATTAAAGAAGCTGCTCATGTTTTGGGTATTCGAGGATTTGCAATGGTGCGTAAAGTTTTATTACCGTCGGTAATTCCACACATAGTTACTGGGTCACTTTTGGCGTGGGCTGGTGGATGGAATATTATTATTGTCGCCGAAGTTTTGCGTACCTATATTCCAGGAGGAGGGAAGAGTCAGGATTTATTTGGTATAGGAAGTATATTAGTAGATGCTGCTTCTTCAGGGCAGAACACTGTTTTTTTTGCGGCGTTGTTTTTTATTGTTATTATAATAGCATTTCTTAATTTATTTGTGTGGCAGAAATTATTGCATTATGCAGAACGATACAAATTCGAATAACAGCATTATCTTCGATACTGTATCAAAGATATATCTTTCTGAGAATGAAAAAGCCCTTACGGACTTGAGTTTTACAGTTCATAAAGGGGAATTTGTTTGTCTTATCGGCAAATCTGGGTGTGGAAAAACAACTGCTTTAAAAATTGTGGCTGGTTTGGAAAAACAAACAAGCGGAAGTGTTCAAGTTTCAGATAAAGTTTCTATGGTATTTCAAAGCGGAGCATTATTTCCATGGCTTTCTGTATACGAAAATGTAGTTCTTGCCCTTCGTTCACAAGGAGTATCAGAAGAAAAAACGCGCAAAGAAGCTATACGATATATAGAAATGATGCGGTTGCAAGAGTTTGCCTCTAAATATCCTCGCAATCTTTCTGGTGGCCAACGACAGCGTGTAGGTATCGCCAGAGCACTTGCGGTCGAGCCAGAAGTGCTATTAATGGATGAGCCGTTTTCGGCACTTGATGCAGCTACAACTCACGAATTGCATGAAGACATATTAGAAATTTGGGCATCTACAAAAAAGACAATTTTTATGACATCTCATTCAATAGAAGAAGCTGTATCTCTGGCTGACAGAATTATATTAATGAAAAACGGCGTTATTGCAAAAGAGTTTGTAATATCATTACCACGTCCGCGTCGCGAACTCGCGTTGGAATTTTCGCGTGAAGTAATGCAGATACGACACGAATTTTTCAAGTAATTAACGACCTTCTGCAGATAAGCGCGCTGTTATTTTTTTTGTATAGGGCATGATGCACTCTGGGACTTTTATTTCCGTTTCCCTGTCTCGTTTATTCAGTAAGGTCAAACATCGGGAAATACAGAATAAACGAGACAGGGAAACATATACAAAAGGGCAATAAAAAATAACAGCGCGCTCATTTGCAGAAACATATGGATTTTTCTTTGGTTATTCCATCATTTATTGCAGGTGCATTAACGTTTCTTGCGCCCATGCACACTGCCTTTGGTTCCTGCGTATTTAGGAATGTTTGCGGGTGTTGCAGGTAGCATAATAGGTCTATATCGCATATGGATGGAACGTTTAAGCGGAATCTTCGCCATCATATTCAGGCTTATGATGCTTGATATGGTACATATCCCGTTTCTTTCACGAGAAAGAAGGGTTACAGTAGGTGGTGTATTACTTGTCGTGCTTGGTATTATGCTTCTATCAGGATCTGTCGGTTATTTTATTTCATTATCCTTCCGTTTGTTACAATGTATTAACTATGATACACTATTAAATTATTTGTAAAGATAAAATTAAAAAAATGAATAACAATCACATTAAAAAGATGAATTTGGACCGGAATATGTTGTGCGAGTATATGACGCTTCCATTGGTATGGAAGGATTTTTAGTAATTGATAATACCGCTATAGGGGTTGGTAAAGGCGGTATTCGTATGACCCTAACGGTTTCAGCAGAAGAAGTGTTTCGTTTAGCACGAACCATGACGTGGAAAAATACTTTGGCGGAAATCCCGTTTGGCGGTGCAAAAGCAGGTATTGTATGCAATGGCGGTTCAGACGAATTAAAAAAACAATTTATTCAGAGTTTTCCACGCGCGAAAGTTTACTTTTTAATCCACTTACCCCGTTAGAAGTCTTACGCCGTTTAGCTTAGTAATAGTATTGTTAACATATAAACAATACTTATTTTAAATGATTTCACTATAAGACTTCTAACAGGGCTTGTATGAAAATTGGAGATATAGTATAATAGTAAGACTTATTTATTTTTTATCTCACAACAATTATATGGAGAATAATACACAACATGAAATCGATGAATTAGAAGCAAAATTGAGAGATTTAAAGTCTCACAATCAATCTACTGCATCGCCAATGACTGCTATGCAGAATAATGTAATGATTCCTGGTTCTATCGTTCTGGCAGGTATTATTATTGCAATAGCGGTTGTTTCAGGAAGCGGAAAAAACACTACACCAATAGCGCAAGCACCAAGTAATACAAATAACAATGCAGTTGCACCAATAGCACCAACCAATCCCACTGCACCTGTAGCAGGGAAAATTAAACCCGTTAGTGCAGATGAACACGTATTAGGCGATATCAATACTGCAAAGGTTTTTCTGTTGGTTTATTCTGATTACGAATGTCCATTTTGCAAACGATTCCATCCGACAGCTAAGCAGATTTATGATTCCTATAAAGGAGCTGTAGCTTTGGTGTATCGCCACTTCCCATTATCTTTCCATGCCAATGCGCAGAAAGAAGCCGAAGCAAGCGAATGTGCCGCAGAACTGGGTGGAAACACGGCGTTCTGGAAATATACCGATGCCATATATGAACGAACAACTTCAAACGGAACAGGATTTGCATTGACCAAGCTTGTTCCTTTGGCAGGGGAATTAGGCTTAGATAAAACAAAATTTAAGACATGTCTGGAAAGCGGTAAATATGCCGCAAAAGTACAACAGGATATGTCCGAGGGTATAGAGGCTGGCGTAAGTGGTACTCCAGGGAATATTTTGCTAACAAAAAATGGAATATCAAAACTATTACCTGGCGCTTTGCCATTTGAAGTATTCAAAAAAGAAATTGATCCCCTCATACAATAAAAGTCTTACAAGTCTTTACAGAAACGATATATAAGGTATAATAGTTTATTATGAATCTATCTAACATCATTACACCTATGAAAAAGCAAAAATATCTGTTTTTAAGCGGTTTTTTGGTTGTTCTTGTTTCTGTCGGAATATTTAGTTTTACAATTGCAGAAGACAATAGTAATAACCCCGTTCCGGGACGAAAAATTGTAGTTTTTAAAGATGGACTCTCTTCCGTTGAAAAATCAAACACTATTTCTCGTGCCAAGGGATTAAAAATAAAAGATATGGACCGTAAAGATATGATGGTGGCATATCTTGATGAGCAGTCAGAAAAATCTTTAACAAAAGATTTGAATGTATCTTATATAGAAGATGATGTTGTAGTAGAAGCAGTTGATGTCAAGAAAATTACTCAAGGAAAAACATCCACTACGCAGCCAGCACAGGCTTTACCGTGGGGTATTAATCGTATCGATGCGGAACAAGTGTGGCCGCTGGGCAATACCGCAACCGGAACGGATGTGGGCATCATTGATACCGGCATCAGCACGGCGCATCCCGATCTGGTAGGCAACATCAAAGGCGGCGTGAGCGAAGTTTGGTACACTTCGAGCTATAACGATGACAACGGGCACGGTTCTCATGTTGCTGGCATCGTAGGCGCATTAAACAATACAATCGGCGTTATTGGAGCCGCTCCCGCAGTAAATCTTTACGCAATTAAAGTGTTAGACAGAAATGGTTCCGGCTATCTCTCGGATGTCATCAACGGCATCGACTGGGCTGTTTCGACTTCAACCACTCCAGCGCATCATATAAAAGTCATCAATATGAGTCTGGGATGCGACTGTCCTTCGCAGGCGATGCATGACGCGGTCATTCGCGCGTACAATGCCGGCGTCACAATTGTCGCAGCAGCAGGCAATTCGGGCGGTCCGGTCATCTATCCTGCAGCGTACCCCGAGGTCATTGCGGTGGGCGCGACAGATTCTACCGATGCGGTTCCGTATTGGTCTTCACGCGGACCCGAACTTGATTTGACCGCTCCCGGCGTCAGCATCTATTCAACATACAAAGGAAACAAATACGCGACCTTAAGCGGTACATCTATGGCGTCTCCGCATGTCGCAGGTACCGTGGCGTTGCTGTTGAAAACCCCTATCTCCGCGGCGTATGATGCGAACCATGACGGCGCGTGGCAACCCGATGAAGTTCTCAAGAAACTTGAAGCATCAGCAAGCGGTTTTGGATCTCGCATAAATGATATATTTGGATTCGGTATAGTGAATGCTTTTGCAGCAGTAACGTTTTAGGTTTTTATCTCATTATGGAGGAACAGGAATAAAAAGGCGCGGCTCCCGCACGGGTGTCCGTGCCTTTGATTAGTATAGTATGCAAGCAAGGATGATTCCGTATTTTTTGTATAGGGCGGCAGTCTGGACTGCTATTTCCGTTTCCCTGTAGTGTTTATTCAGTACAGCCAATCCTGAAGGAAGTCCGACTTCCTTCAGAAATATATGTTCCACAGGGAAACGTATATAAAAGGGCAACAAAAAATACGGAATCATCCTTGCTTGCCTGGAACAATAATAAAAAAATGCAATTTAAAGCTCCCAAAAACGACAAAAAATATTCCTGGACGATGCACGTAACGGGCAAGATGATGTATTATGGTATTTCTGAAGGACTTATCAAGCGCGTTGTTCGCGCTCCTAAACGCATGGAAGAGGGAGTTGCCGAAGGCACTATCGCGGTGATGCAACCAACCGGAACAAAACAACAAAAAGAAGTGTGGGTGATGTATCAATTGCTTCCTGATAATAAGAAAAAAATCATCACGGCGTGGCGTTATCCGGGAGTCAGTCCTGTGCGGTCTGCTATTCCCATCCCCGATGATATTCTTGCCGAACTGGAACGGGGAGATATATTTACTCTTGCCGAAAAAACACAATTTTCTCCCGAGTACGAATAAGGTATGAATACGTATACACAAGCAGAAAAAATTTTACAAAAAGAAGGAGTAGGTGTTTTACCTACCGATACATTGTACGGTATTGTGGCAAGCGCATTTTCAAAAAAAGCAGTTGCGCGCATTTACAAGCTACGCAAACGAAATGTAAAAAAACCGCTTATCATTCTGATCCACGCGCTTACGGATCTTAGTTTGTTCGGCGTCGCGCCTGACGCAAAAGACAAAAAAATTCTGCGCTCACTCTGGCCCGGGAAAGTCAGTATCATCATCCCGTGCAGGCGGAAGAAATTCGCGTATCTGCATCGCGGGATGGATGCGCTTGCATTCCGCGTTCCCGCGTCTCCAGCGTTACGCAGGTTTCTTAAAAAAACAGGCCCGCTTGTCGCTCCAAGCGCTAATGTAGAAGGGGAGCCTCCTGCCAAGACTGCCACTGAAGCAGAAAAGTATTTTGGCGACATTATCGATTTCTATGTTGACCGCGGACATCTTGCATCACAGCCATCCACCCTTGCTGCGCTTGAAAACGGGCGCGTGCGCGTGGTGCGCAAAGGAGCTTTCAAGCTGCTCAAACACATGCTAAAATAACACCATTGATGATGAAAAAACTGATAAATACCTGCCCGCCATATGCCTATTATTGAGATTACAAGAATATTTTTTGAGTAGCATGCATCTCCCACAGATGGTAAAAGATCATAAGATAGGCTTTGGCAGGCGGGTAGGAATAATTCTTGCTCTGGTGTTTGTAGTATTTCTGCTGGTCAGAAAAGAAGCCATTTACGAACCGGAAGAAGCTTTGCTCGTACCACAAAAAACACAACAGCCAAAAACTCAAAATACCATTCCTGCAGCAAAAACCATGCATATATCCAGTTCCGTATTCAAAGATAACGAGCATATCCCGTACCAGTACACCTGTGATGGGAAAAACACCAATCCGCCGTTGGAGCTGAGCGGCGTTCCCGCGGAAGCGAAAAGTCTGGCGCTTATTGTGGACGACCCTGACGCGCCAGGAGGGGAATGGGTGCATTGGTTGGTGTGGAACATCGATCCGGCAACAATAGTAATTTCCGAACAAAGTGTACTTATAGGCGCGGTGGAAGGCATGACCGATTTCAAAAAACCAGGATACAGCGGTCCTTGTCCGCCAGACGGAATGCACCGTTATTTTTTCAAGTTGTACGCGCTGGACACGAAACTCAATCTACAGCCGTCCGCAAACAAAGCCAATCTTGAGAACGCAATGAAGGGGCACATTCTCGATCAAGCCCGGCTTGCCAGTTTGTACGAACGGAGATATTAAGAGAAAGAAATGTCCAAATAAAAATAACCGCCCCTAGGAATGAGGCGGTTTTGTTTTCAACTCTAATAAATGCTAGATAAACATTTCCCAATTTGATGTGGCAAATGGCCGCATCATTTTGTAGGCATGATAGAGCTTTTCGAGATACTCGTCTGAATGACACTTGGATTGCGTGCTCAAATACAAAGTCAGTTTGCAAAAATTCGGTTTTGCGCAATGTTTGCTCTGATACGCTTTTTTGCACTTCCGATATGCGCTTTGCCGACGGTAAATATTTCCTATCCAATTTTTATAAAAATGGAGGCGGAAATTATTACTGCATTTAAGAAAGTCCTCGAAACTCAAAAAATACGAAGTTACAGATAATATTCTGGCTTCGTTGCCAACGAGCGACTCTTGGTTGTTCATTACAATCTCCTTAGTTACAAACCAATTTTGATAATAACAGGATTTTAATAAAAAGTCAATACTAAACCAGAGAGTTGACAATCCAACCCAATCGGCGTAATTTTAAGGCAAGATGAACTTTTAAAAAGGAGAATATCGTGGAAATCGCGAGTAATGATGAAAATTATAACTATAAAGATTCAAACGAATTTTTTGAGTACTGGTCTAATCTTGCAAAGACCGACCCGGAACGCTTCGAAGCAGAAAGAAAGGCGGAGATTGAGAAAGTTATTCTAAGCGCAAA
>CAYVXI010000063.1:0-3412 GCA_964455595.1 uncultured Candidatus Saccharibacteria bacterium
TAAGACTCATGATACGGACACCGGCTCTTCAGAAGTACAGATAGCCTTGTTTTCAGAAGAAATATCGCGTTTGACCGATCATCTCAAAAAACACGCGAAAGACAACCATTCGCGAAGAGGTTTATTAAAGATGGTTTCTAAACGTAAACGTCTTTTGGATTATCTCAATCAAACAGACAAAAAACGGTACGCTACCGTCATCAAAAAGCTAGGATTAAGAAAATAAGGACTCTAACCAAAACAACGAAGCGCGAGCGGAAGTTATTTTGAAAACAAAACCTCGTAAATTTTAATGAACCTTGCATGCCCGTTATAAAGCAAAAATATCAACGCGTGGGCGTTTTCATAGACGTTCAGAATTTATATCATTCCGCAAAAAATCTCTACAAAGCAAGGGTTAATTTTAAAGAGGTGCTCAAAAACGCCGTAGCTGGAAGACAACTGATACGCGCTATAGGATATGTTATTTCCACCGAATCAGGTGAGGAAAAGAATTTTTTTGAAGCATTGGTTAAATTAGGTATCGAAACCAAGCAGAAAGAACTGCAGATATTTTTTGGCGGGCAAAAAAAAGCTGACTGGGACGTAGCCATTGCCGTGGATGCGCTTCGTATTGCACCTGCGGTAGACGCGGTAGTCATCTGTTCAGGTGATGGTGATTTTTTACCACTTATCGAACAACTAAAAAGCATGGGCAAACAAGCAGAGGTTGTTGCATTCGGAAAAAGTGCCTCGGGAAAAATTAAAGAATACGCTGATGATTTTATTGATTTATGCGAAGAACCACATAAATACCTCATTGGTTCGGGGAAATCGTATAAAACATATAGTAAATAATTACAATTACGCATATGGAAAAACAGGAATTTAAACTTACGTTAGACAATGACGTTATTACCGTAACCAAAAGCATTATTGCCGGACAGGCAAATGGCTCTATTTTGGTTTCTTGGGGAGAAACAATGGTTTTAGCAACGGCGGTAATGGGGAAAAAGCGTGAAGGAATCGACTTTTTTCCACTTATGGTGGATTATGAGGAACGTTTTTATGCTGCGGGTAAAATTTCTGGATCCCGTTTTGTAAAGCGCGAGGGTAAAGCCTCTCAAGAAGCAGTTCTGACGTCTCGTCTTATTGATCGTTCTCTAAGGCCTTTATTTAATCATGCATTACGTAATGATATTCAGGTAATTATTACTGTTTTAAGTCTTGACCAAAAGCACGACCCTGATATTTTAGCGATTTTAGCTGCATCAATAGCTCTTTCCATATCGGACATTCCTTGGGACGGTCCTATTGCAGCTGTCCGTATAGGTAGTATCAACCGCACATTGGTTGTTAATCCAGAATATGAAGCTCGGGTAAATTCAGACTTAGATCTAATAGTGGCAGGTACTGCAGGGAAAATAAACATGATGGAAGGGGGGGCAAAAGAAGTTCCTGA
Source organism: uncultured Candidatus Saccharibacteria bacterium (assembly GCA_964455595.1). Classification (GTDB taxonomy): domain Bacteria; phylum Patescibacteriota; class Minisyncoccia; order GWC2-36-17; family WO2-46-25; genus WO2-46-25. Next base: position 1,442 of record CAYVXI010000063.1, read on the forward strand.
AGACCAAATTATGGACGCTTTCTCTTTGGCGCAAAAATATATCCGTCAACTCATTGATTTTCAAATAACTATAAAAGAAGCTATTGGCAAAGAAAAAATGGAAATTGAGATAAAAACAGCAGATGAAGCCTTGCAAAAAGAGGTTATGAAATTTTTAGGGACGAAATTTAACGATGTATTGTTTGAATCTAACAAAACAATTCGTGGAAAAAACATTAGTGCCTTAAGAAAAAGTCTTTTAGAGTTTGTTAACGAAAAATATCCAGAAGATGCTGACAAAGAAAAGGAAGCGTTGAAAATAATGGAAGAACAAGAAAATGCGATTGTACACGAAAACGTTTTGAAGAATAACAGACGTGTTGACGGCAGGAAAACAGACGAACTTCGTCATTTAGAAGCTCATGTGGGTTTGCTACCTCGAACGCATGGTTCTGGTTTGTTTGTCCGTGGAGAAACACAAGTGCTTTCGGTTTTAACACTGGGTGGTCCTGGCGACCAACAGCTTATTGACGGAATGGAAGGTAAAGAAGAACGCAGATTTATGCATCACTACAACTTTCCACCTTATTCAGTGGGGGAAGTAGGCCCAATGAGAGGACCCGGACGAAGAGATATTGGCCATGGTGCACTTGCCGAACGTGCATTAGCACCATTAATACCGGAACAAAAGGACTTTCCTTACACAATTCGTCTGGTTTCTGAAACAATGTCTTCTAATGGTTCTTCATCTATGGCATCGGTTTGTGGCTCTATGCTTGCAATGATGGACGGCGGTGTTCCTATCAAAAAAATTGCGGGGGGTATTGCTATGGGCTTAATGATGGATGATAAAGGGAATTACAAGGTTTTAACAGACATTCAAGGCCCTGAAGACCACCACGGGGACATGGATTTGAAGGTTGCAGGCACCGAAGATGGCATAACTGCCCTTCAAATGGACGTAAAAATCGATGGGGTAACAACCCCAATCCTCAAAGACGCTTTAGATCAAGCAAAAAAGGCTCGTTTAGAGATTATTTCGACTATGAAATCGGTGATAGCAGAGCCACGAAAGGACCTATCTCAATATGCTCCACGTATTATCACGCTTGAAATAAACCCTGAGAAAATAAAAGACGTTATCGGTCCTGGCGGTAAAATGATTAATGAAATTATCAATGAAACTGGTGTATCTATAGACATTGAAGATGACGGACTGGTGTTTATAACTTCTGTTGATGCGGCATCAGCTCAAAAAGCTGTAGAATGGGTAAAAAACATTACTCGAGAAGCACGGGTGGGAGAAATATTCCAAGCAAAAGTAAAAAAGATTATGGAGTTTGGTGCCTTTGTAGAAATATTTCCTGGCACCGAAGGGCTGGTACACATCTCTAAACTTGCAGACCGACGCATTGCTCGTGTTGAAGAGGTCGTGAAAATTGGCGACATCATTCCTGTTAAACTTATGGAAATAGACCCTCAGGGACGATTGAATCTTTCTCTTAAAGACGCTCTTCCAAAACCAGAACAAGATAATAAGGAAATATAAGGAAACGGGAAAAATGGCTTACAAAGCCGTTTTTTCTTAATAAGGAAGTTATCCACAGTTTCCTATTTGACCGTAGTTATCCACTTGGTATAATACTCTTGTATGTGAAGTAGGAGACAGTTTTTTATAGAGCTATTTCACCGCACATTTAATAACGTGGCAAAAAAAAGCCACCAAATACATATCGAGCCAACTCTCTTGGCTCATCGTTAAAAAGGCCTCTACGTTTCAAATACTATAGATGATGAATATGCTGAATTAGGCAAGGCAGATGTGTTACGTTACTACTTTTGTAGCTACATAATACATCTGCCTTACTAACACATTAGTCGTTTATACAATTAATCAAAACAAAAATGAAACAATAGGCCTTTTTTCTTTTTTTTATAGATATGGTATGATAGACAAGGGTATGGAATTTGACTAAAATTCCACGCTTCTAA
>CAYVXI010000064.1:0-5646 GCA_964455595.1 uncultured Candidatus Saccharibacteria bacterium
TGTCAATTATTATTTGTCAGTTGTTTTCTGGCGTTAATTATTTTATAATTCAGCTATGAACATAGTCTATTCTATCGAAAAAACAGATCTTGCGGGTCTCGAAACGACCGGCTTCTTTGAAGGTTGGCCGAACAAGCCGAATGAAACCGTTTTACGGAAAAGCATTGGAAATGCAGACTATATCGTGCTGGCAATTGATACGGGAAAAAGAAAACTTGTCGGATATATAACTGCACTATCCGACGATGTACTTGTAGCATATATACCGTTCCTTGAAGTTGAAAAGAGCTATCAGCACAAAGGGATTGGTCATGCGCTTGTTGGTAAACTGCTTGAACAGCTTAGCCATCTTTATATGATTGATCTTGTATGCGACAAAGAAATAGCCGACTTCTATAAAGAAGCCGGCTTTGAGGCATGGCATGCAATGATTAAACGAAACTACATTAATCAAAGCGGGCCATCGGAAGGAGTCAACTGACCGCGCGGATTCTCGGTGTCATTGATTTTTCGAGAAGGGTAACGCCGGAGATCACGTTCTTCGCATAATTGAAGATAATGAGACTCTCCATCTGTGCTGAGAATTCTTCTTCTGGTGTAATATGCTGCCTGCACCCTTTGTGCCCGCCGCATAACAAAATCAGACAGCCCGCCGCGACACGTTCGAGCATGTCGTCATCACCATTTAAACAACCATCGTCTGAAATGCGATCGAACAACACTGAAAGAGCAGCACTGTAAGCGGCGTAGTAATCTTCCTTAGGAATGAAGTGCTGTCGGCTGTATGCGTCGAGTTTTGCCTTGAGCTCCGGAGACGGTTCAAGCATGAAACGCCCGTCGAACGAAAGCTGTTTAGTGTCGAAATTGACGTGCCGTGGCGTTTGAAGCGCAAGCCGGTATCCATCGAAACCCATACCTGCATAGAAGGCCATATCCATGACGGAATATTTCCGGCCGAGATAAGCTTCTGTTTCCGGTGCACCAGGATCAAGCGGGCAGTGAAGCCGATCGATATCCTCGATATAGAACTCATACCATGATGGCCGGTTTGCCTTTATGTTTTCGAGTCCGACAGCATCAGCGAGCCGGAAGATCCAGTGCGGACCAAGCGCCTCATTCACGATCCTCAAACGATCGAAATAGGTTTCGGTTCCAGATAAGACACGTTGATAATTCGCGATACGCGGAAGAGCTCCGAGTACAGCACCCCATACGAGTAGATTTCGCTTCATTATAATAAACCTCCAAAAGAGCAATAAGGCTTGGCAAAATGCCTCCTTATTAGGGAAAACTGCAGCATATATATTAGAAATTGTAAATAGAATATATATTAAAAATTGTCAACGATTATATTAAGGTGTATAATCATAACATGGAACCACTAACCCCGTTGCCAAAATATCAAAGCAATAATCTACGCATTCTGCTTCTTTCCGCAGGTGTTATGATATTGCTTGCTACCCCTTCTCAGCCATATATTACTGTTTCATCATTTATGTTGCCTACATATTTAGCAACCATTATTTGTGTTGCTTGTGCCGGAATAATCAATCGTAAAATCCCCTATTTCTTTATAGTGACAGGGATTATAACGTTGTTTCTTCTTGTGTTGTTTCAGCTCATGGCAATAGCCTATTTTAATCAAGGACTTATCAAATTTGTAACTATAGATGAAGTTATTGCGCTTTTACTCTTTTTCTCTGCTTATTATTCTTTCCGTTCGTATCGAGAAATTTGTTAAGATTGAAAGTGTTATTTATTAACACTTGTATAATTATGTATAATGCTTATTATTCCAAAAGACTTTATTAAGTCTTTTTTATATATGGAACACAATACAAAAAAGAAAATATTTATCGCGATGTCAGGAGGCGTGGACAGTTCGGTTGTTGCGGCACTGTTGAAAGAACAAGGTCACGATGTGACGGGCATGTTCATGAAAAACTGGTCCGACAGCTCGTTCTATAAAGATACCACAATGTGCCCATGGGTTACCGATCAGGAAGATGCGCGTAAAGTCGCTGCGCTTTTGGAAATACCTTTCTATACCTTTGATTTTGAAAAAGAGTACAGAGAAAAGGTGGTTGAATATATGGTAGATGGATATAAATCAGGAATTACGCCAAATCCAGATGTGATGTGCAACAAAGAGATAAAATTCGGCATCTTTTTTGATAAAGCAATGGAATTGGGAGCAGATATGATTGCAACGGGGCATTACGCGCGCATACAAGAAAGCAAAGGAGTGTATCAATTACTTGCAGGTACAGATACCAATAAAGATCAGAGCTATTTTTTATATCTACTTAATCAAAAACAGCTTTCGCGTACATTGTTTCCATTAGGGGAATATACAAAACCTCAAGTACGGGAACTTGCAAAAAAATATAATTTGCCGACTGCAGAAAAAAAAGACAGTCAAGGAGTGTGTTTTGTGGGGGAATTAGATGTGTTTGAATTTCTAAAAAGCAGGATTCCCGTGCATAAGGGAAAGATAGTAACCACAAGCGGCAAAGAAGTGGGGGAACACGAAGGCGTGGAGTTCTATACCATCGGTCAAAGACATGGTATTGGATCACCCGGAGGTGGCACGCCATATTATGTGACAAGCAAAAATGCCGAAAAAAATATCCTGTATGTCGGAGAAGGAGTGGAAGACAAAGAACTGTATGCAAAAACTCTTCATGCGGTGAAGCCGCATTGGATCACAGATGTAAAACCGGAGAAATGTCGTGCCCGTATCCGCTATCGTCAGCCGTTGGAGGAATGCGAAGTGGCATATGAAAACGATGGTACGCTTATTGTTACGTTCGCTCAGGCGCAACGCGCCGTCACGCCGGGACAATCTATTGTTTTTTACGACGGTGACGCTGTTATGGGCGGCGCGGTCATACTTCAGGCAAGAAACTGATAAAATATAAATTGAAATGATGCAGAAAATAGTGTAGTGTGGAAAGGAGGGGTGTAGAATTTGTTCGAATCCTATATTCCAGTTAAATCTGGCATACTATAAAAATGTCTCATAATTATTTTCGGGGAACAATAGAAAATCCATATCATATTTCCATTGGAGCTGTTTTGGTAAACAATGAAGGGCAAGTTTGCTGTCATTATTTTAAAGAAATCGATCATAGGCAATTTAAAGATGCTAAAGATTTATACCTATTGATGAGAGAAACGATAGAGCCAAATGAAACTATAGAAGAGGTTCTTCATAGAGGTTTAATGGAAGAATTCGGTGCAGAAGCTACACTAAATAGATATCTAGGTTCAATTATTTCTTATTTCCCGAGAAAAAACATATCTATCGAAAAAACAACTCTGTATTTTTTATTTGACTTTATCTCTCTAGAAGAATCCAGGAGGTCAAAAGATGACGTAGAGGGAAATAGTGAGATAAGATGGATAAATCCATCCGATTTAATTATTAAAATGAGAGAACAGGGAATCAGGCTAATGAGATCAGATTTAGATGAGTCCGCTATTCTCGAGAGACTTTAGGCGTTAAAAAAGCTCCAACATAGTCCAATCCCCATATGTCAGGAAACGAAATACGGCAACAATTTTTAGATTTTTTTAAAAGCAAGGGACATACAGTAATTCCTTCTGCTTCTTTAATACCCGATGATAAAACGGTGTTATTTAATACGGCTGGAATGCAGCCTTTGGTACCATATCTTTTAGGTACACAACATCCTTCTGGAAAACGCTTGGTCAATTCGCAGAAATGCCTGCGCACGGATGATATTACAGAAGTGGGGGATAATCGACATCTGACTTTTTTTGAAATGCTGGGGAATTGGTCGCTGAACGATTATTTCAAAAAAGAATCCATCGCGTGGAGCTTTGAGCTCCTGACGGCACAGGAGTGGTTCGCCATTTCTCCCGAAAAATTATTCGTGACGGTATTCGAGGGCGATACAGTAATGGGTATTGCGCGCGATGACGAATCTATTGGTTACTGGAAAGAAGCATTTATGACAAAAGGCATGGAAGCAAGTTTGGAAAACGGGCGCATTTCGGCGTATCCCAAGAAAAAGAACTGGTGGGAGCTTCCGGGCACCGGCCCTTGCGGACCCGACACGGAGATTTTTTATGATACAGGCAAAGAGCACGACACGGCATTTGGTGAAACATGTCATGCCAACTGTGACTGCGGGAGATTTGTAGAAATTTGGAATAATGTATTCATGGAATATGAGAAAAAGTCAGATGGAAAGGACGGGTATGTGTATACACCAATGGCACAGAAGAGTGTTGATACTGGCATGGGTCTAGAACGCATCACGATGGTTTTACAAGGTAAAGAAACAGTGTTTGATACCGATTTGTTTACTAGTGTATTTCCAGGTCTTTTGGATGGGAGTACATCAAGTCGTATCATTGCTGATCATTTACGTGCATCTATATTTTTATTTTCCGATGGTTTAAGTCCTTCTAATAAAGATTCAGGTTATATTTTACGTCGTCTTATTCGCAGAGCATTAGTACAAGCAAAAAAACTTTTTATTCCAACAACTCAGTTAATTAATTGGATTGATGGAGGTGTAGAATATTATTCAGATGCATATCCAGAATTAAAACAAAACAAAAACACTATAGTTACTGAATTTAAACGTGAGTGTGATACGTTTAATGCAACTTTGGAACGTGGTTTACGGGAATTTGATAAAAGATTCCCTGGTCCACAGGCGCAGACAGTTATACCTGGGAGACCACTTCAACCATTTAGAGTTTTCCAGAGCGTTGGAGAAGAAGCTTTTGATTTATATCAAACGTATGGATTTCCTGTTGAAGTAATAAAAGAACTTTTAGTTGAACGTCTTTATAAATTTGATGATGAAAGTTTTAATAAGAAAATTAAAGAAGAATTTAAAAAACATCAAGAAATTTCATCGGTAGGCGCAGAGAAAAAATTCGGTGGACACGGACTTATTTTACAGACAGGGGAATTGAAGGCGGCAAACGAAGAGGAGTTGAAAAAAGTGACACGTCTGCATACCGCCACACATCTTTTGCAGGCAGCTTTGCGTCAGGTGCTTGGCAATCACGTACATCAAAGAGGTTCTGATATTACATCAGAACGTTTGCGTTTTGATTTTTCACATCCACAAAAGATGACTGATGAAGAAAAGAAAAAAGTAGAAGATTTGGTAAACGAACAAATTTCTAAGGAACTTTCTGTTACTATGCAGGATATGCCTATAGATGAAGCTGAAAAAACAGGAGCATTAATGTTCCAAAAAGAAAAATATGGTGCGGTGGTTAAAGTATATTCTGCAGGTGATTTTTCTAAAGAATTATGCGGTGGTCCGCATGTGGATAACACAAAAGAGGTGGGTCGTTTTAAAATTACAAAAGAAGAAGCGTCGTCTGCCGGCGTAAGACGTATTCGCGCGACTGTTTTATAATATACATTATATCGTACCATGCCAATTCTCACCCGAGCTGAATGTAGTAAATTTCAAAACAGTATAATCATTTCTATTTTTACAAACAAAGTGCATGCATATGCGGTAAAAAAGACCAATTTAGGAATTTCCGTATTAGCTTCGGCAACAGAGAATAGGGAAGAAGGGGAAATGAATGAGGAAAATATTAGATTTAATTGTCAAAAAGTTCTCCAAGCATTACCGCACGAACATT
>CAYVXI010000065.1:0-3279 GCA_964455595.1 uncultured Candidatus Saccharibacteria bacterium
ATGGGGTTCGATAACCACTATAATAGGTATATTAAATTTCTTCGCGAATTCAAAATCGCGCTGGTCGTGCGCGGGAACGGCCATAATGGCGCCTGTTCCCACATCGGCAAGAACATAATTCACCACCCACACGGGAATCTCTTTGCTGTTTGCAGGGTTCACCGCCATTACGCCCGAAAACACGCCACGTTTTTCTGTGTCGGGAGCATAATCGGCTTTCGCTTTCCGTGCCATCTCATTAGCAATAAATTGTTTGACATCACCACTAGCCTGCCATCCGACATCTATCCATTTCTGCGCAAGTTCGGGGGCGATAGCCACAAATGTTGCACCAAATAATGTATCGGGACGCGTGGTAAAAACAGTCACGCTGTGCTTGTCAGGCTGTCCGGGCACTTTCAGCTTGAACGTGATTTCCGCTCCCTCCGAGCGGCCTATCCAGTTCCTCTGCATCGCAATAATTTTCTCTGGCCAATCCAGTCCGTCTAAATCAGAAAGCAATCTGTCTGCATAGGCAGTAATTTTTAAAACCCACTGACGCAATTTTTTCTGAATCACATCTGTCCCACAGCGTTCGCATGCGCCATCCACCACTTCTTCGTTTGCAAGACCGGTTTTACACGACGGACAAAAATTAATAGACAAATCCGCTTCGTATGCCAGTCCCTTTTCAAATAATTTCAAAAAAATCCACTGCGTCCATTTATAATAATGAGGGTCGGTGGTATCTACTTCGCGCGACCAATCATACGAAAACCCAATTGACTGCATTTGTTTTCGAAAATTGGCAATATTCTTTTTTACCACCTTTGCAGGATGTATCTTGTGCTTGATGGCAAAATTTTCCGCAGGCAAACCAAACGCATCCCACCCGATGGGGTGCAGGACGCTATAACCGTTCATGCGTAAATAGCGAGAATAGATATCGGTACCAGCGCTTCCTAAAACATGCCCCACATGCAGACCTTCCCCCGATGGATAGGGAAACATATCAAGCACATACCGTTTCGGCTTTTTGGATTTCTCGTCCGTGGCATACAACTTTTTGTCTTTCGCCCACGCCTTGCGCCATTTCGCCTCGATTTTCCTGTGGTCGTACGTCATAGAATATAAGAGTCTCTTATCGAATATCCTTTCTGCTGCAATTTCCACATTTTGGCTACAACATCAAAAAAATTTCTCAACATATATGCATATGGCTCAAAATTTTTACTTCGTTTCGCTCAAAATCTGAAAATTTCGCTACGAAAAACATTCGACAAAAGACCCTCATACTTTAGCATTTTAGAGCTCAAACTTCAACGAATAAACAAACGCTTATTCTACCGTTACTGCTTTAGCCAAATTGCGCGGACGGTCAGGATCGAACCCTTTTGCCACAGAAACATAATACGCAAAAAGCTGGAGAGGTATAACACTTAATATCGGCGTCAATAATTCCAGAGTTTTTGGAATAAACACAATGTCATCAGCAAGTGCATTTAATTCTGTGTATCCTTCCGATGTAAATGCCAAAATCGGAGCGCTTCGAGCTTTTGCTTCTTCTATCGCTGATTTCATTTTTTCAAACACGCTGTCTTTGGGCGCAATAGCAATGATGGGAAAATTCGCATCAAGAAGCGCGATAGGTCCATGTTTCATTTCCCCTGCCGGATATCCTTCTGCGTGTATGTAGGATATTTCTTTAAGCTTCAATGCTCCTTCAAGTGCAATGGGTGCGTTGTATTTTCTCCCCAAGTATAAAAAGTTTTCTGCCGATGCGTATTTTTTCGCCAATTCTTCAATGTGTTTCTTTTGCGAAAGTATCTCTTTTATTTTTCCGGGAATCTCTTTTAATTCTTCTATAATACGCATGCCTGTTACAGCAGACATTTGTCGTTGTCGTCCCAAATAAATAGTAAGCAGTGCAAAAATAACCACCTGCGAAACAAATGCTTTGGTAGATGCAACACCAATTTCTGGACCAGCATGATTATAAATTCCTGCGTCTGTTTCGCGCGCGATGGTAGAGCCCACCGCATTAACTATCCCGAGAGTTAGGATTCCTTTGTTCTTTGCCTCACGAATTGCAGCAAGCGTATCTGCTGTTTCACCAGACTGGCTTACCGCTATAACCACATCTCCTTCAAAAAAAACAGATTTGCGATAACGGAATTCGGAAGCGAACTCGCATTCAACAGGAATGCCCGCGTATTCTTCCAGCATATATTCCCCTACTTTTGCAGCATGCAACGCAGACCCGCATCCTACAATAATTAATCGCTTTGCGTTTCTCAATTTTCCTTCAACGTCTTTTAATCCACCAAGATGAGCTAACCCTTCTTTTGTATTAAGACGTCCACGGAGTGCATCTTCCACAACCTTTGGTTGCTCGTGTATTTCTTTAAGCATGAAATGAGGATATCCTTGTTTTTCGATTTTTGCCGTGTCCCATGTTAATGTCTGTGGTACTTTTTCTTTTCTTTGACCGTTTTCAAAAACCTGAATACCTTCTGCAGTAAGCGACACTATTTCGCCATCATCCAAATACACCACGTCACGGGTGTGCGTAATAAATGCAGAAGGGTCGGAAGCAACGAAATATTCCCCATCGCGTAACCCAATAACCAATGGGCTACCCAACCGCGTAACAGCAATCTTTCCCGCATCGCGTGCATCCATAACCGCCAAACCATAGGTACCAATCAGTTTTGGCAAAACACGAGCAAGTCGTTCTTCTAAAGAAATTGTTTCTGGCTCTTCTTCCAAAAGATGCGCTATAACTTCGGTATCTGTCTGTGAATAAAACGTATGACCTCGCGTAACTAATTCGTCTTTTAATTCCTGATAATTTTCGATAATGCCGTTATGCACCACCGCAATATTTTTTGCACAATCATGATGTGGATGTGCATTTTCTTCTTTCGGGACTCCATGGGTCGCCCAGCGCGTATGGCCAATACCGACAAACCCAGAACAAAGAGAACCGCTTAATTTCTTTTCCAGCTCGGCAACTTTTCCTACTGCTCTTTCAATGGTTATAACCCCTTTTGTGGACGCAAAAGCAACTCCCGCAGAATCATAACCGCGATATTCCAAACGCTTTAATCCATCTATAAGAATGGGTAGCGCCTCTTTATTGCCAATATATCCGACAATCCCACACATAGAATAGGTATACTTAATGTAATGTTATCTGTATAAAAACACATAACCATATTCCGTTGCGAAAATCATTTTCTTCATATATATTTATGGCACGGATGCGCTTCATGCCCTTGTAGTTCAATGGATAGAACA
>CAYVXI010000066.1:0-4967 GCA_964455595.1 uncultured Candidatus Saccharibacteria bacterium
ACGGCATTTAAAAAAAGCACAAAAAAAATAGCAGAAGCGTCAGTTATTGTTTTAAGATATAAGAGAATAAATCCAGCTCCCAATAAAATGAATACAAGTGGACTTTTAAATTGTTGGAGAAAAATACCAAACAGACTATCTGTTTTTGTGGTTGGGATTCGATTAGGGCCGATTCGCTTAAAACGTTCTGTTACCTGAAAATCTGTTAGACCCGTTGATATATTTGTCTCAAGTTTCTTTTCAATTTCTTCAGGAGTAAGTTGATACCACATAAGACGAGTTATTAATCGCTAATGCCACAATTCAATTAAACAAGTTGTTTTTTATAAAGCACAAATAACGCTGAACATAAACTTAACGTCAAAGGCCCTAGTAAGAAACCTATGAGACCAAACAAAGAAAGACCACCAAGTACTGAAAGGAGGATTGCAAGAGGATGTAATTGAGTACCTCTTTCAACAAGTTTTGGCATAAGGAAATTATCAATCATACCAACAAGAAATGCAGACCAAATAATAAGACCTATTACGTTTACCATATTACCTACAAAAATGAGATAAAGTATGCCCGGAATAAGAACGATACTGGTGCCAACTAATGGAATAAGCGCCGCAACACCTGCAACCGCTCCCCATAACGCACCATTCGGCACGCCAAACATCAAAAAGCCTATGCCTACTAAAATACCCTGAACGATAGCAACCACTAATGTTCCAAGCATAACTGAACGCACTGCATTTTTAAGCTTAGAAAGCACTTCTTCATCGTCAGTATCGGTAAGAGGACTTATATTAATAATTAATTTGCGCAATAAACTTCCATCTTTAAGAAAATAATAAACTACTAACATCGCAATAAGAATATTGAGTAACGCCTGTGCTATGCCAGAAAACAATAATCCAGATTTATCCAAAATAAAACCAAGAAATTGTTTTGTTGTTTGTTCAAAGTCTATAGAAATACGCGGATCAACTGCACTGAGTTTTTGTTGAATTATAATTTCTGTGCGGTGAAAAAAGTCAGCGCTTTGGTTTCCAGAAGTAATATCGTTATAGAGTTGTGTGGCTTGAGTAACTACTGTTGTACCGATAAAGGAAAGAGGAATAAGAACTATAATAATTACAAACAAAACCGTCAGAAGAGAGGCAACCCAATCTATATGAATAACTTTTTTTACACGTGTATATAATGGTTCAAAAATAATAGCAAGCGTACCCGCCACAACCAATGCTGTAAGGTAGGGAAGAAAAATAAAAAATGCCAGAAGAAAAACCCCTAACAGTAATGAATAAAAAAATATTTGCCTCAATTTATCTTGTTGCATTTATATATACTATCATTTTTAATGAGAAATCGCAATAATATTAAATACTAGCTCAACCCCATAATAATAAGGTATACTATATACATATGAAGCAATTTCCCGCCCAAATTTTTGCACAACCGGCTAGTCTTACCAAAGTGGAGCTTCGGCGCAAAAACTTAGGCGGGTTTCCGAATAATTTTCTATGGGGAGCAGCAACAGCAGCGCATCAAGTGGAGGGTGGCACACATAACGACTGGTCTGAATGGGAAAAAAAGAATGCAATACGACTAGCAGGGGAGGCTGAAAAGAAATTTGGTAATCTCCCAATGTGGCAAGATGTTAAAGCTCAAGCACAGAATCCAGAAAATTATATTTCCGGTTCTGCCTGCGACCATTACAACCGCTTTGAAGCGGATTTTGATATTGCGCAATCTCTTGGACATAACGCGCATCGTTTTTCTATCGAATGGTCGCGTATAGAGCCTGAAGAGGGAAAATGGGACAAAAAAGAGATTGAACATTACCGCAAAGTTATTGAAGCATTGCGCTTACGTGGCATAGAGCCGTTTGTAACACTGTGGCATTGGCCGTTGCCATTATGGATTGCCAAAAAAGGAGGATGGGCTTGGGACAAGACTCCGGAGTTTTTTTCGCGCTATGCCGACCGCCTTTCTAAAGAATTCGTAGATGTGCGTTTTTGGCTTACGCTTAATGAGCCGAACATTTATGCAGGACATGTGTATATAAAAGCAGTATGGCCTCATGGTCAAAAAAACCCGTTGTTGTGTTGGAAGGTATTAAACCGTCTTATATCTGCACATAAAATGGCTTATCAGGTGATAAAGAAAAATCTCCCTTCAGTACATGTCAGTCTTGCGTATAATCAAAGTCACTTTGAAGCGTATCAGGAAAAAATAATTAATAGATTGCTTAAGAAAATTGCGGATTGGTTTTGGAATGATTATTTTCTTATCAATATAAAAGGATATATCGATTTTATTGGTTTGAATCATTATCATCATTCTCGTATTAATTATGGATTTAATAAGAACGAAAATAAAAGAGTATCTGATATGGGCTGGGAATTATACCCAGAATCACTGTATCATGTTCTAAGTAGATTAAAAAAATATAATCTTCCTATATATATAACCGAGAATGGTCTTGCTGATAGTAAAGACATTCAAAGAGAGTGGTTTATTAAAGAATCTCTTAGCTCTGTTCATAAAGCGATTCAGGAAGGCGTTGATGTTCGTGGGTATCTTCACTGGTCTTTATTGGATAATTTTGAATGGGATAAAGGATTTTGGCCACGGTTTGGATTGGTGGCAATTGACTATAAAACACAAAATCGTACAATCCGTCCAAGCGCGCATGCATATGCTACAATAATTAAGAATAACTCCATTGATTTTTAACTTTTATCTTAAACTTCTATTTTCTAGATTCTATTTTCTAGATTCTACCCCATGACTTGGTTCTTTATCACATTAGTAGCGTATTTTTGCTATAGCATCACGACAGTGCTGGATAAATTCATTTTATCAAAAAACCAGCTACCAAGCCCTGTCGCGTATGCGTTTTATTCGGGAATGATAGGAGGGTTCGCTCTTTTTTTGATACCGTTCGGATTTGCATGGCCAGGGATGCATATAGCACTGCTTGCTGTTTTTGCGGGTGTGCTTTTTATCATCGCTCTTTTGTTTTTATTCAACGCTATCATTCGTTTTGAAGCGTCAAGAGTTTCGCCGATCGTAGGAAGTGGTGTTTCCATCATGCTGTTTATGCTTTCATTTACGAGAGCCGATTTCCGGATGTCAGTCTTAGAAATAGTAGCGTTCTCGTTATTGGTGTTTGGTGGGGCACTCATTTCATTCAAGCGCCTGCAAGGGGGGTATTTTTTAAAGTTGCTAGGACTCTCTCTTTGTGCTTCATTTTTCTTCGCTCTTTCCTATTTTATTGGGAAAATCGCTTATGGACAGGCGAATTTTATCACGGTATTCACGCTTGCGCGTGCTGGTGGATTTTTGATAGCGTTGTGTTTTTTTGTCCTACCGCAGGTGCGCGCGGTTATTAAAAGAGCGACACGTCCAGTTGCAGGAAAGCTTTTGTTAATTATCGGTGGTAATAAGATTATCGCGGGGGTCGGGCTTATCTCTATCCAATATGCGATGTCTTTAGGTAATGTCACGTTGGTTCAGGCGATGGAAGGAACGCAATATGTTTTTTTGATAATTTTAACAGCTATTCTTTCGCGGAAATGGCATCATATTTTTGAGGAGCAGGTACATTTCGGTATTATTATGCGTAAAATCGTAGCCGCTATACTTATTTTACTCGGTCTATTCATTCTCGCGTTTTCACAGAAGCCGGCTGGTATTACGACCGGCACCAAAACATTTGGTATGACGTTCAGTCAGATTTACGCAAACGACATGGATTTAGATTGGCGGGAAACATATACTGCTTTACTTGATGATGTTGGTATTAGGCATTTTCGTATTCCTGTATATTGGACAAAAATAGAACCCAACGAAAATATATTTGATTTTTCAGACTTAGATTGGCAAATTGCAGAAGCTCAAAAACGCAATGCTGATGTTGTTATTGTGTTAGGGTATCGTGTTCCTCGTTGGCCAGAATGTCATATTCCAGAATGGGCTAAAAATAAACAACAAGAACAATTTCAAAATGCGGTATTAAATGAAATTACAACAACAGTAATGCGTTATCGAGATAATCCTACAGTTATTCGTTGGCAGGTAGAAAATGAACCATTTTTATCATTTGGTGTATGTCCTGAATTTGATGTATCATTTCTTGATAAAGAAATCGCATTAGTACATTCACTTGATAGTAGGCCAATTATTGTTTCAGATAGTGGGGAATTAAGTACGTGGGTACAGGCTGTCAAACGAGCGGATATTTTTGGCACGACAATGTATCGAACTATATGGAATCAATATGTTGGACAATTTACTTACCCGTTGCCACCGGAGTTCTTTCATTTTAAAGCAAACCTTGCCCGTTTATTTGGCGGAACCGATAAAATGATAGTTATAGAGTTGCAGGCAGAACCATGGGGACCCGGACTTGCTTATAAGCTTGCTCCTGAAATAGAAGCGCAATCCTTTTCTCCTGATAAATTCTATGAAACAATTGATTATGTAAAAGCTGTTGGTTTTCCGGAAGTGTATTTATGGGGTGGGGAGTGGTGGTATTTTAAAAAAGTACACGGCGATGACAGGTTTTGGAATATTGGTAAAGAACTTTACTCGAAATCATTATGAAAAATATTGTAACCATTGGTGGTGGAACAGGTAGTTTTGTATTACTTTCTGGGCTTAAAAAATATCCTGTTAATCTTTCAGCTATTGTATCTATGGCCGATGATGGGGGATCTACAGGTGTATTGCGGGATGAGTTGGGCGTATTACCGCCTGGGGATGTGAGACAGTGTCTAGTTGCACTATCTGATTCATCAGAGGAAATGCGCCAATTAATGAATTATAGATTCGAAAAAGGGGGATTAAAAGGGCATAATTTCGGTAATTTGTTGCTTTCTGCTTTAGAAAAAATAAATGGTAATTTCCAAAAAGGATTAGAGGAAGCAGTTAGGATTTTAAATGTAAAAGGTGAAGTTGTTCCTGTTACATCTTCG
>CAYVXI010000067.1:0-3113 GCA_964455595.1 uncultured Candidatus Saccharibacteria bacterium
TTGTTGTTTCTTGTGATGAAAAATAACGCGTAGCATTAAGAGTAAGCGCGGAGAGATTAAATGGTTTGTTTTCTTGCACCCCTTCCCTTTCTGCCTGTTTAAATGCTAGTGACGCTTTTTTAAAACGGAAATCGGTGACAGCTTGTGATCCAGAAAGTATATCTTTAAATGATTCTTCGCTAAAAGAATATGATACTGAATTAGCGTTGTGTTGATATACAGACACACTGAATGTAATTGCTACAACGGCAAAAATAGCAGAGAAAAGGAGGGAAAATCTTCGCATCATTTTTTCTCTTAATGAACTTTTTTGTTTCTTCTTTATTTTTTCTCTCTGCGCTAAATGAAAATAGATATTACTATTTTGTTGTTCCTGCTCCAAATACTGCCTTGTGAAATCAGCATCTTGATGAACACTATTTTCTTTTTTAAATAAAGTATCTAGCATGCGGAGCGATCACGAAACAACGTTAATACTGTGCGTAATATAATTTTAAAATCAAGAAACAACGACCAGTTTTCTATATAATATGTATCCAATTTAACTTCTTCTTCAAAAGGTAAATCTGACGCACCCGAAATTTGCGCCATACCCGTGATACCCGATTTAATAACTAAAATCTTTTTATGATGTGCTTCGTATTGCGCCACCTCTTCTGGTTCATGCGGACGCGGTCCAACCAAACTGATTTCACCGCGTAAAGCATTATACATCTGTGGAAACTCATCTAACCGCGTTTTGCGTAAAAATTTTCCGATGCGGGTAATACGCGGATCATTGTGCATTTTAAATAACGGACCACCGTCTTTGCGTTCGTTTTGGTTAAGAAGCTGTCCTTTTAAAGAATGTGCATTGTCTATCATGGAGCGAAATTTATATAACATGAATACCTTACCCATGCTAATACGTGGAAGCGCAACAAACACAGGGCCTTTTGAATCCAGCTTAACTAATACCGCAATAGTTGCAAATAACGGAGAGAAAACAACCATTCCTGTTACAGAACCAAAAATATCAATAGTGCGTTTTAACACTCTTCCCCATCCATTCAAGGCGGTATGCTGTACTTCAATAAGCGGTATTCCAGCAACAACATCCATAGCGATATTGGTGGTCAGTGTCTGAAATAGTGTTGGCGCAAACAAAAAATGCAAACGATTATCTCGACAAAATTCCGCAAGCTCTACTACTACGTCCTTGCCATAATCGGTAACCCCCACCACTATGGTATCAATGTTTGAATTTTCTATTTCTTTTTTTATTTCCATCAAATTTAGAATGGTGATGCGTTTTACTATCCTATACCCTAAAGAAGGGTTGTTTTCCATTTGTGTAACCAGAATGTTTGACGTTTCATCATCTCCCACCATAAGCACTCGTTGCATGCCAAACTGGTACCGCGTCCTCATGTGTTTTTCCAATGCACGCAATACCATGCGTCCTATAAACATATATACGATTGCAAAAAAACCGGCAGCCAAAACAATGAATCGGGAATCAAAAAATTCTCCGCGTACAAAAATATAAATAATGACAGACATTAACGCAAATGATACCGATGCGATTATCTGAAAAAATTCTTCAAGAAGGTCTTTGCGTACTATTTTATAAAGTCCTGTCACCGCAAAAATAAGCAACCAAAAAGGAATAATAATAAGTAATAGAAAAACAAGTCGGGAAAACGGCAGATTAAAATAAAAAAGCACCGGTCGATACTGAACGATGAACTCACTTATACGTAAAAAATATGCTGAAATACCAGCCAAAAAAAGCATCACAAAATCAAGCGGTACCAGCGCAACGGCAAAGAAGAGTGCGGCTTTTTTCATACCCT
Organism: uncultured Candidatus Saccharibacteria bacterium; assembly: GCA_964455595.1. Taxonomy (GTDB): domain Bacteria; phylum Patescibacteriota; class Minisyncoccia; order GWC2-36-17; family WO2-46-25; genus WO2-46-25. Next base: position 1,836 of record CAYVXI010000067.1, read on the forward strand.
TATGATACAAAAAAATAGCCCGAAACACAACCATTTAGAGCAAACATTTCAAGATGGCTATAAGCCGGATTCTGTATCCAGCACCTTTTTGAAAAAACAAAAAGGTGCTGGATGACAATCATTTCTCTTGGTCGCGCATTACTACGAAACTCTGTGCAACTACCTTGCCTTCTGTCGAAACATTGGACAAATTTGTCTTGCACCCCGTAAGGATTTTGCCGTTTCAACCCTGCTGTTACCAGCGGGACTCATCCCGATAACCATTAAATAAATTTAAGGAAATCGGGATGCCTTGCATCTTTCGATACTCGGCGTCTCTGTTCGCACCTCTAAGGTCACCCTCGACGGCTGTTAGCCCCGACGCTTCATCTGTATTACAAACAAAGAAGTCGGGATCCCGATTTTGAATCGGGACCGTTACGTTGCCCACCATCTTTTTGAAAACAAAAAGGTGGTGGGCAGGAGTCCGGACTTTCCTCTCCGTAGAGCGATTGTCCACCATCTTAAAATGTTTGCTCAGAACATATATGTTTCAAGCTACCGATTTAAAATACAATAAAATAATAACTTAGTCAAATAACGATACATTCTCATCCAATGCTCTGTTGAGCGCCGCGTCGGCAAGGGTGTTCTGCTCTCTGGGCACGTGGGTGAAGGTCACTTTGGCGAAATCGGTCTTGAGATTCCAGACTTCTATAAACAGCTTCTGGATATGTTCCGTGGAAAGTTTATAGATGCCTGATAGTTGTCTTACTGCGAGTTCGGAGTCCATGCGCATCTCCACTTCCATTTTTTTCGCTTTATCTTTGCCATACAATGCCTTTGCTTTCTTTAGTGCAAAAATAATCGCTTTATATTCTGCTTCATTGTTTGTTCCATTTCCAATACACTCCCCGTATGTATGCAGCACCTTTTGTGTCACAGGGTCTATAAACACAATCCCGATTGCCGACGGACCAGGATTCCCCCGCGACCCTCCATCTGTATAGGTAATAAGTTTATCCATATGTCTTTCAATAATAGCATATTTGAAAGAAAAGCGGCTAACCTTGGTCTTGTGCGTCTTGCCTGATATACCCCAAAGAACCGGCTGTCGTTTTGCTCCTGCGGCAAAACGCAGCCTTGCTCTCGTTCCGCCGGCTCCCTCCCCTACTGCCATTTGTTTTCTATTCCCCGACGCTTGACCTTAGTAAACAAAGGGCAGTAGGGGAGGGAGACCGAGCCCGGCTGGAACGTGCGAGACATTCTTTGAGTCATACCAGGCAAGATGTCCATCAT
>CAYVXI010000068.1:0-2850 GCA_964455595.1 uncultured Candidatus Saccharibacteria bacterium
CCTACAACCATAAATCGTGTTAATTAAAGTGTTGAAGTGACATCAAGAGTACAAAAGTATTTTTCATAAGATTAGCATGATCTCTTTAAAAAAACAAAATACGATATCCACATAATCGTAAACAAAGAAGATGCCGGACCAATCCACAAGAATCTCGTATACTCCACATTTATATACGGCATTACTAAACTGAAAAGCACTCCCAAAACTGCTACCGCCCCAACGCCGACAATAATAACAAGCGACCTATACGGTAAACCTTTTTCGCCAGATAAAGCACTTGTAAAAAGATTATAAAAACCAAACACTAAATAAAAAAGAAGAACCAAAGAAAATATGCCGTATGGCAAAGGATTATAGGTATGCATCCATTCACCACCACTTCTTACCGCCCCCTTAATGAAAATATCTGACGATACAAGGAGTACGGTTACAGTAAACGAGAGAAGAATCTGGAGAATAGCTTCACTAGATAAAAATTTCTTTCTATAAGGGTAATAGTAAGTGAAGATAAAAAAATTCATCGCCGCAAACAGCCCTGCAATAAAGGCGCATTTGCGTATAATGATAGATAAATCGTAAGAACTGACAGACCAACCGAGCAGTGCCGCACAGGCTGACCAAATACCAAGACCTAAAACGGTCAAAGCAAAAAAGATATTAATTTTATCCTTTGGGTTATGCAAAAAAATAAAAATTGTCCACCCTAAATCTGCCAGGGCGACTATTCCTAAAAAAATATACTTTAAAGGCATTTCCATATACAATTACCGTTTTATAAAAATAACATACGATATATATCCAATCATAAACAACGAAAGATATGGCGCTATCCATTCATAACGAGGCGACACAAAATAAGGCATAAACAAACCAAATATCACGCCGCATGCAAACGTAGCTCCAACCCCAACAACAACGGAAGCCGCCCTGTCAGAGATTCGCTCACCGGCCGGAGCACTGGTCAGCAGATAATACAATCCAGCACAAAAATAAAATATGATGTATAACGCATAAATTAAATAGGTGACCGGATCATATTGATATATCCATGCCCCATTCATTTTTTCAGCGCCTAAAACATCTCGGGAAAGGGTTAAAATAGAAATTAGAATAAACAACACTGCTATATGTAGAGCAGTGCCAACCGTAAGTCTCCTTTTCTGAAACGGAAAGTAATAAGAAAAAATATAAAAATTAAACGCCGCGCCAAGGGTAAATACAGCAGAAACTTTGTATAAAAACATGGCAAGCGAAGGAGATGAAATTAATGGATCAATAATTGCCAATAAACCTGCCCACAAACCGCAAAAGAACACCGCCAAACCAAAAAATATATTAATCTTATCCTTCGGATTTCGTAGCCAAATAAAAAACGCCCATGCAATGTTGCACGCCGCGATTATCAATAAAATTAAGTACTTTAAGGGCATAGTGATAGCAGGTACTGCCTCCTTAGCATAGCTTAAAAACGCTGTAATATACAATAGAAACATTAATGGGGAATTAAAGAACATCTGATGTCCCTTTATCCCTTCTTTATGCTCAAGCCATTGGTCTTTGCCAAAGCCAGAATTCGGTTCAGAATGAGGGTAGAAACTGTTATTTTCCCTTGATTATAGAGCATTTCTAATACTCCGATAAAGTTTGCCAAAGTAGCGATGAATGCGTCCGTCAGGGAGGATTTTCATAGATATGTCGTCTCCTTCGCCGTATATGTATTTTGTAGTTCCGTTTTTGTCTGTAACAATTGAGAGACGGCTGAAGGAATCATAACCATAGTTTATTATCTCCCCATCTTCTTGCGTTTCTTTCACCATGTTCCCGAGTGCGTCGTATTCGTAAGTTGATGGCGCGGCAATTGTTGAAAACCGTGGGAGAAAGACAGAAAATAAAACAATAACAGTGATCAATGTTTTAAAAAAATTGTGTATCATATAAGTTATCACCTTACTGTCTTAGCATTAACTAGATTTATAAAACAAATTATATGATATATATCCAAGCATAAATACTGCCGAATATGGGCCAATCCAAAAGGTGTTATACCCCCACTTCGGCAATAAAAAATTGGTTACAACCGAAAAAACAATTGCCACACTAGTACCAACAAATACATGAATCACTCGCTCCGACATTACCCCCCGCACACGAAGCACATACCACAACAAATTCCAAAAAGAATACGAAATATAAAATAATAAATATAAACCGTACAACACAAACCCTGTTGTATTGTAATCATACACCCATACTCCGCCTACCATGTGTACACCCTGAATTAAAAAATCAGAAAAAACAATACAGAAAATAAAAACAAGGGCAAAAAGTGCCTGCACAATAAAGTTTGGGCGTAAATATTTTGCCTCATAAGGGAAATAATGGCTAAAAATAAAAAAGAAAAATATAATCAGAGATCCAAACAAAAATCCAAGCTGGTTCAGCAGTATTGCAAAATGCGCAGACGGCGTCCATGCTAGCGCATTAACTCCTGTCCAAAACGCCGTCATGAGTACCATAGCGCCAAAAAATATATTAATCTTATCCTTCGGATTTCGTAGCCAAATAAAAAACGCCCAGGCAATGTTGCACGCCGCGATTATCAATAAAATTAAGTACTTTAAGGGCATAATGATAGCAGGTACTGCCTCCTTAGCATAGCTTAAAAACGCTATAATATACAATAGAAACATTAATGGGGAATTAAGAAACTCAACGTGAAACAAAAACGCTCATGACGGCGCTCTTTTCATATCATTTCTTCGCGCCATTGTACTTTGCCTCAAGTTCCTGAAATAGAGGCACTTCGGAAGAAGGCACTTCTTTCAAATGCCGATAAAACCGCACATT
>CAYVXI010000069.1:0-5032 GCA_964455595.1 uncultured Candidatus Saccharibacteria bacterium
TATTCAGAGCCACCGCTATTAGTGTAGTTCCACTCCCTAAAAATGGGTCTAAAACTACATCGTCTGCAAAGCTAAAAAGTTTAACACATCTTTTTGGCAATTCTATTGGAAACGGTGCAGGATGGCCGGCTCTTTTTTTGCTTTCGCCTTGAAAAGTCCAGATTCCATTAGTCCAGTCAATGAATTCTTGTTTTTTAATATCAGAAACTCCTTTGTCGCCCATTCCTTCAAGTGACAATATATCAGATTCTGTCTTACGAATCAAGCCTCCGATTGATTTTATACCAGCTTCTTCCAATGCATGTGCTACACGAGTAGGTAAATCAAGGTCTGCAATTTTTGTCTTTGACACATCATCTTCTTTTTCCTCACCTTTTTCATCTTCGCTAGATTCTAACTTTACATCTTCTATAGGTAATTCCATAGTGGATTCCGGCTTTAATGTAGTGAGTTCAACAAATTGCGCAACAAGAGTCTTAGTTGAATCGATAAATGCATCTTCTGGGTCAACTGATCCATCTGTTTCAATGAAAAATCTCAATCTATCATAGTCTGTGCGTTCCCCGACACGCATATTTTCAACATCGTAATTTGCTTTGCGAATGGGTGTAAAAATTGCATCTAGCGCAATAGTACCAATTTCTAATTTTTCTTTACGTCGATTTTCAACCGGTACATAACCGAATCCTTTCTCGATAGTCAATTCAACTTCGAATTCCGCTTTTTTATCAGTTAATGTAGCAATATGCGCATCCATATCTATAACTTCCACTTGACTAGGTGCTTCAATATTTTTTGCGGTTACGATTTTCTCACCATGTACATTGATGTGCACTTTCTGTGATTCGTCAGAATGAAGTTTAAAACGTAATTTTTTGAGATTAAGCAAAATTTCTACAACATCTTCCTTAACATTAGGTATTGTAGAAAATTCATGTGATACTCCTTTAATTTTAACCAATGTTGCTGCTGCTCCAGGAAGAGAAGAAAGCAAAACACGACGCAGTGCATTACCAAGCGTCATCCCATATCCGGGATACAGATTTTCAATTTCAATAACTGCATTAAAATTATTTTTCTTTATAACCTGCGGTTTTTTTGGAAGCGTTATATACATTTTTTTTATCTCGCGATAGTCAGGCTTACCAAATTATAGTTTCCCTGCCTATCGTCTGATGATTAATTATATTTGCTGCGAACCATCGCAACAATACTGTTATTTATTTAGAATAAAGTTCGGTAATGAGCTGTAGATTAAATGGCATTTCCATTTCATCTATTACTGGTAATTTCTCTACCTTACCTTCTAGTTTATCCTTATCTAGAGTAAGCCATACCGGTGGTTCGTGTTTCTTAATGATTGTTTTCAAATCATCAAATATCTTACGGTCAGATGATTGAGTTCTAATTGCTATTACATCACCTTTCTTTACCTGAAACGATGGGATGTCTACTCGTCTGCCATTGACTGTAAAATGACCGTGACCAACAGCTTGTCTTGCCTGACTTCGAGATGCCACAAATCCGAGACGGAACGCAACGTTATCAAGACGTATCTCAAGCATTCTTGAAAGCATAGCTGGTGTTTGACCTCTGCTTTTATTTGCAATTTCAAAGTATTTACGAAACTGTCTTTCTCGCAAACCATAAGTTCGCTTTACCTTTTGCTTTTCTTGTAATTGTACGCTAAATTCTGAACCTGCTCTCTTTCTTTTTGCTCCGTGCTGTCCAGGAGGTCCTACGCGACGCATCATGGCACATTTTGGTGAAAAACAACGAGCTCCCTTTAAAAAGAGTTTTTCACCGGCATGACGACATTGATGGCATTTTGAGTCTATCATAATAAAATTATATACGTCTTACTTTTGGCGGCCGACATCCATTGTGCGGAATAGGAGTCACGTCCGTTATACTTGTTAAATTAAAATTTGTTGCCAATGACCGTACAGCAGATTCTCTACCAGAACCAATCCCCTTTACAAAAACTGCTACGTCTTGCAAACCAACTTTTTTTACACGTTCCACAATCGCTTCAATTACTTTCGATGCAGCAAATGGTGTAGCTTTTTTAGCACCTTTGAAACCCATGGCTCCTGCAGATCCCCATGAAAGAACGTTTCCTGCATCGTCCGTTAAAGACACTATGGTATTATTGTAAGTAGCTTGCACATATGCTTTACCTGATTTTATGAATCGTTTATTCGAAGATGCAGCTGTAGACGCCTTTTTACTTGCGTTTTCCAACGCTTCTGTTTCTTTCTTTAATCCTTCTTCGTCTTGTGTTGTGACTTTTTTCTTTCCCATATGTTTAGCTTTTAGCTTTCAGCTTTTAGAATGATTTCCTGAAAGCTGTTTTTATTATTTCTTATCAACCGCTCTTCTACCAGATCCCGCAGTCTTTCTCATATTACCTCTTCGTGTACGTGAATTGGTTTTTGTTCTTTGACCTCTTACGGGTAAGCCGCGCATATGTCTTATGCCACGATATGCTTTAATATCTTTCAAGCGCTTTACATTGAACATAATCTCTCGCTTCAAATCACCTTCAATCTTGTAGTGCTTTTCAATGTATTCCTTAATACTGTTAAGTTGTTCAGCGGTTAATTTATTTGCACGAATACTTGGGTCTATCCCAAGTTCACTTACGATATGCGCACCAAGCGTACGTCCAATACCATATATGTACATCAATGAAATATCTATTCGTTTGTTATCTGGTATATTAATACCTGCAATACGCGGCATAGTTTATTTTTGTCTTTGTTTATGTTTAGGATTTGTGCATACAACATAAATCCGCCCGAATCTACGGATGGACTTACACTTAGCACATATTTTTTTGACCGATACCCGAACTTTCATTGTGTATCACTTTACCCCATTTATAATAATTTTGCAACCGTCCCGATATTTCGCGGGAATGTTACAATGTTTCTCTACTATGAAATTATTTCAACTATCAAGAATCACAAATAAAATAATATTTTATTTAGTCCCCATGTTGTTGAATCACTTCTTCCCAGTCCTTTATTTTAATCGTTGTACAATTCTACCTTTCGATTTATCGTAGGGTGTCATTTCTACAATGACTTTATCCCCAGGTAATATCTTAATATAATGCATTCTCATTCTTCCTGAAAGATGTGCAAGTATAATAGTATCGTCGGGAAATTGAACACGAAATAGGGTGTTGGGCAGGTTTTCCTGAACCATTCCCTCAATGCGAGTGTTTTGTTGTACCATAGTGAGCTTATCCTTTGTAACAAATAATTAATGAGAAGTCAACCCCGTATATCATCTTCGGCTGGCTTCGCCAAGAAACCGGAGGTTTGCCGAAGTTGTATTACGGGGTCAAGACTCGTTTACAGAAACCTCAATAGCATCTGGGTTTGTTGGAGCCTTAGAAGCCCATAAAGGCCAGAAAGTAATCTCCGCACTATCAATGGATTCGTTTACCCCTAATATTTCGCGGATTTCCCCTTCATCTTTACCAGCAAGAAGTTGTTGTAAATCATTCTTATCTACCGCACCCAACATTAATTCGCTTATTTTTGCCGTAAATGAAAGAGCTGTTTTATCTTGACTTATAATTGCATCAGAATACGAAATGACTCGAGTATTACTAATTGCTTTGCGCGTATCAGAAATTTTTCCACCAATAGTATAATCAGCTAACGAAGCAATATCAGCTTCGGAGAAAACAATAACCGTGTATGTCGTCTTCAATGTCGCTTTAAACTGCGAATTTACACTATCAACAACATCTGCAGATAACTGTGGGTCTCCAGAAAAAATTGATTCGGGAATATATTTTGTTCCTTTTGATATCTGTGTAGCGATATAATCCTGAACTCCTTGCATCATTTTTTCCGAAAGCGCTGTTTTTGCTTTATCTAAATCTTCTCGAGTGGCAAATGTCGCATTACTTGAACCACCCCCATTGAATGGTTTGCTCGACTTAGCATAAAACCCAAGAAATTTAGGTGTTCCTTGAAATCCAGGGATAGAAAACTCAGAAGGATCAATATTATATGAAGATCCTGTTTGGTCAGCGATAACATGGGCATTTACTATTCCTGGTGTAGATACTTTGGTACCTGACATTTTTGCTCCTGGTACTGTTGTGGTTGACTGCAAACGGTATATTAAACCATCTTTTGTTTTGAATCGTGTATTTTTTACCAAAATCTGAGAGCCTGAACCAAAGTTATTATAAATCGTTATGTCTCCTTCTGCTTTTGTTGCCTTATCTTGTTTGCCTGATGCAGTAAATGAATCTGACAACTCTCTTTCCACTTTAATAACCTGACCGGGAATACGTGCTTTTGCAAGGTTTATGCTTGCTAACGAGCTGTCCACAGAAACCTGAAAATCAAAATTAATAGTCTCTTTTTTCGGGGTAATAATTACAGATAATTTTGGCGATAGAACAGAATACGCTCCCAAGCTGACCAAAACAATCACCGCAACCGATGCAGATAAAAATTTCCAGTTTAACGGTATTTTCTGTTTCTTTTCATGAACTTCATCAATACTAGAATCATCCTCTTCTTCAGATTCAGAAGCATCGCTACTTAACACGTCTTCATGTATATCTTCATGAAGCGGAGCCTCATATATTCCTGTTGGTACAACTTCTTCATTGTGTTTGTTGCTTACCTCATCTTGCTGCAAAACATGCACTGGGACAATTTCTTCTTCTGAGTCGTCATGAGATGTTTCGGAAGAATAGTTTTGTGCTTCTTCTGATACATCTTCGGAAGTAGTTTCAAATCCTATGCTTTGCGCAACTTGAACAATATGCTGGTCTTGAGAAACAATAACGCATTTTTTTCCAAATCCTTCCGCTTCTCTTTTTAAAAATTTTAAATTTATTGGATCGCTAAATAAAACAGGGTTTGCATCAGCAACCAACATAAGGATATCTCCTTCTGTATTTTCAATACGATCAATAAGATATGCTATGGTTTCATCAGGGTGTACGTAGAGAGTTTTATTCATTATTTAAAAAAATTATAATTTATCTTAAAAG
>CAYVXI010000070.1:0-4227 GCA_964455595.1 uncultured Candidatus Saccharibacteria bacterium
ATTGGATAGATAGACTATCTATCCAATAGTAATGCCCTTCACCAACTGCAGCCCGTAGTTCTTCAAGCGGTACTTCCTTGACCTCAACCTGCTCTGCGAAAGAATCTAAAAGTTTGACATCGTAAACACTACCCCCAACACTTGTTGTTTCAAAGTCATAACTACTTTTTCTGGCTTCAGGTAGACCGGGATTATTCGGTAGTGGTATTTCGGGGTTCATATGAGAATGGAAAAGGTGTCAGGTACCTTTTTTTGCATCATTCCTTGGCTGGAGAACGAGGTGCCAGTGGTTCGGTGTGTGAAAAATTTGCATGCGTGCATTTGCACGATTGATGACGTGATGAACGATGTCTGCACAATTGATACGTGGAGTGCGAGGCATACACAATCAGTATATCGTAAAAGGTACCTGACACCTTTTTATTTACACCGTTGATATTTTAGACGCGAACCCCATATTTTTATAAAGCTCTTCAACAGTCATACGCGTACGTTCCTCCGCCCTCTGCTTAGCTCCCTGAATAGACTTGCTGAAATGTTCTTCAGTGAAGAGCTTTTTAATAGCAACCTTTTCGTCGTTTGAGAGCCCATCAATTTCTTTTTCTAATCGTTGTTGTCGTCCTTGCGCAAAACCTTCTTGCGACGCCGACCATCCAAGCATACGTTTTCTGTATGCTTCTTTTTTAGCATTATCAAGCTTCGAGAAATCAAGATTGCGCATTTCTAGATTTTCTTCACTGAATAATGCGTCGCCGCCAGCAAGATACCCGTGAGGATCCATTCCCGCTTCACCAAGATCGGCAAGGGCGAGCGCACGTGCGATGGGTGATGATTCTTGCGTCAGTTTCGGTTGCATCACTGTTTTTGCTTCATTGTCCCAGCCAGGCACGGTTGCCTCTATCGCTTCTTCCGCCGTTGCAAAATCTTCCGAAGAGAATATCTTTCGCCCCTGTTTTTTATTAACATCCTCCATCATTTTTTGCACTGTATGTGCGCTTTCTTTCTCATTTGTCCCATGACTAATATTTTTTAGCACATTCCCTGAAACATCTTTACTCTCCCCGGAACGTTTTCGCATCTGTTTCCCATCTGGCCCGTGATCAACACCATACTCTTGTTTAATATCATGGCCAGCGGCAATAATCTTCGCAAGAAGGATGTCTCGTTCACTCTGTTTCATGGCGCGCATAATTTTCTCCGTCCGATCAACAACGCTTTCTGTATGATGTGTATTATGAAAATCCAAACGCTGCTCATCATTTTCCGGAGCATTAAACGATGCATGTACTTGATCAAGCGCCTCCTTTATCAGAGAATCTGCAATTTCCGCACTAATTTCAGTTGAACCTTCTTTCACTTCCACTGCTTGTGCTGCCGCATCAATTTCTTCAGTTGTCGTACCGCCAAGCACAAGCATCTCTTTCCAAATTCCATCCAATGCTGTTGCAGTGGTTGCAATAAGATCTTCGTTGTCTTGTTCCGACCCCGCGCTCACTTTTTCAAAGGACAGTTTTGCGGAACTTATTTCTGTTCCAATGCCACTCGTGATAATTTCTTTTGCACCATTAACATTCTCTTTAAATCGTTCAGGGGACAGTTCCTCTTCCATTGCAGGAATAGCGTCACTTTCTTCTTTCCTTCTGGATTCGGTTGGTCGTTCTATGGAAGATATGGGCATATTATTGAAGTTGCTTTCTTATTTTTTCAATTTTACGCTGTGCAACTTTTTCCGTAAAACCGGCAATCAATGCTCTCTGGCGTTTTTTTAATTCAAGAAATTCAGCGTAAAACAACTTCCGAATCTTTCGGATTTCCTGAAGACTTTTTTGCATCTGCTCTTGTAAAAGATTATTCATAAAGCAATCGCATCAATCTGTTTTGCAAGCGCAATATCTTTTTCCGTTACTTGATTTCCGGCATCATGCGTCGTGAGTCTTATTGCAACTTTCTTGTAGGCAAAAATTTCCATATCAGGATGATGATTGGCTTGTTCAGCGAGCAGTGCAACCTTATTCACGAACGCAATAGCTTCAACAAAATTGTGCAGTGTAAAAACTCTGGTAAGCACGCTCCCCTCTTTTTCCCATTGATCGGGATATTGCATTTGAATTTTCTAATGCTTTTAAGAAGATGATCATCTTCCTTCTCGTTCAGCCAGTCAAGATAATCCTTTTGTATAAAAGGTACCTGACACCTTTTACCTTTTACGCCTTGTGGCGGGGACGAGAGGCATTGGCATAGGGCTGTGTCTTAATTGGCAATATATGCAGTAGATTTTCCTTTGCCGGTGGCTTTGATCATTTTTATCTTTTTTAATTTTTGTAATTGCAACTGCGCCGTTCGCCGCGGGCACGACAGCATCTCTTCCACGTCTTTGACGGCAATACGGCCTACTTGATCCAAGAAGTCAATGATTTTCAATTGTTCCGGCGTCAGATATATTTGTGACTTTATTTTTCCGCTGACTGCACGGCTGGCTAAGGGAAAAATTTTCCCTTTTACCGCATCAATCTCTTCTTTGAAACCGGTGACGAAATATTCCAGCCACGAAGTAATGTCCGTGCGCCGTTCATGATACGTTTTTCCTAAATTGATGGCTTTATAGTAAGCCGGCCGATCGGTATTATAATAATCCTCCAAGGCGAATAAGCGACGAAAGTCATAGCCTCGCTGATACAGCAACAACGTGGCCAGAGCCCGCGCCGTTCGGCCATTCCCATCATTAAAAGGATGGATAGCGGCTAACTCCATATGCGCAATAGCGGCCACCAGCACCGGGTTTATTTCTTTTTTCTCACTCGTTTTAACCCACGCCAAAAAATCTGCCATGAGTTTAGGAACATGTTTGGCATCCGGTCCGGTATAAAGTGTTTCTCGCGGCATGCCGAATTGGCGGCGCACCACATAAATCGGACCAGGACGATAGCGCCCGCAAAATTGCGGAGATAGGGTTTTGTCAGTCACTAATGTATGAATTTTAAGAATTACTTTTTCGGTCAGAGGTTTTTTCTCCGCCATTATCTTCTCAATGTATTTTAATGCGTTTAAGTAATTTTTTACCTCATAAATATCCCGATCCGGCGCGTCAATGGTTTTTTTGGCATACAGCGCCTCAACTTGTTTCATATTCAAACCATTACCCTCAATTTCTGTAGAATGGTGGGTCATGCGAATAATGGCCTGGCGGCGCAGGCGCAGTTCTTGCTGGGGCAGAATTTTGGTACGATCAATAATGCTCTTGGCCTCGGCAATGGCTGTGAGGTTGTGTAGAATTTTATCAGTTAGCTTGTAGGTGGGGTCAAACATAGTTTTCATTGTTTACAAAAGCAGTGTAACACGAAATCTCGATTCGCGCAAGATTCGCGCAAGATTCGCGCAGGGAATTTTGGAAAAATTAAAATTATCAAATATTTCACCTAACGCCTCGCGCTATGCGAAGTGGCTGGAGGCGAATTAAAGGTACCTGACACCTTTTATCCGTCTCAGATTCTTGGCAGATGGATTAGTGGTGAATGCCCAGAACCTGAGACACGACTATGGTTTTTCAGTAAAATTGAAATGAGTATAATTCTAGAGATCCGTTTTTTGGACATCAAATATGGCTTCATTAAACAAAATATTGATCAGCATTCTTAGGTCTTTCTCATTAGATATTTCTAAAATTTCTATTTCTAATTTTTTACCACCGATGCCTTTTTGGCGGCGTTGCAAACTATCATCTTCATCTAGAGCATACTGGGTCAGTAGTCTCTCCACTTCTTCTCTATGTGACATACTATAACGAGACAATTCATCAATTGTAGGTGGCAGAACTAAATATTCCGGGCAATAGGGGTTATATTCGTAACTACCTTCATCGAAAGGGAGTGGGTCAGGATTAGGTATAAATCTCTTGGTAAAATTTACACAATCTTTGGAAGGGTCATTTATTCGCTTAATTGATTTTGCATAATCGTTTACAACTGTGACATCACGAAAGCTGCTTGCTATACGATCAGCAATTTCTGCATTTGCCTCATACACTTTAAAACCGGCTTGGAGTAATTTTCGTATATCAAAACTGATAAAACCATTCCAAATTTCCCCCTCATGCTCTTTTGCTAAAAAATATGAATGAGAACGTTTATCTGCTACATCTTTTAATTTATGTAAATCTATCCTTCCTCGGTTATCAGAATTTAAGACAAATGCAAACGCCTCTCTGATTTTTCGTAATTCTATATCGCT
>CAYVXI010000071.1:0-2933 GCA_964455595.1 uncultured Candidatus Saccharibacteria bacterium
ATTTCTTTAGAAAATTCCGCAATTCTTTTTTTAATATCATCATCCCAATTTTTAAAGATTTTTTGAAAATCGGTATTTTTTATATATTGTTCAAAACCATCGGTAAAAATAAAAACACAATCGCCTTCTGCCAAATCAAAAACACCTTTTTCTAAATAGTTCACCATTTCTTCTTCACCGTTTATAACTGCATATGGCGTACAAATCCCGGAAGACATATATTTAACTTTCATGTCCTTATCAAAATGAGCAACAAACGAATCGCACATTGAAGCCCAATATGCTCTATTTTCTTTTACGACCACAAACGAACCGGTGGCAGCATAATATCCTGTACTATTTCCTGAAATCTCGCTTTTGCCAATCTGTTGATTATATTCGCCAACAGCACTGTTTGCTTCTTTAAAAACACTTTCTATTTGTTCTGTGCTAAACATATCATGTTTGCTTTGTACACTTTTAATCACCGTTTCGCAAAATATTTTTGCAACGTCTGCGGACGGAGACGGTATCGGATATTTTGCATTATCTTCGCATATTTTTCTGTAATTCAACGTAACTCCATCTGAAACAACAAAAACAGGTGGAGTTTCTGATGTGGCAAGAAAGTCTTCTTGAACATGGTTATAACTTTCCAAATTATATTTAGTAAGGTCTCTTTTTTCTGCAAACACTCTTACTCGTTCTTGCGTAGACCCTTCAATGATTGAAATATATTTCATGCCTCTATCTTATCAAAAAAAGACCGCTCCGTGAATGAACACGAAGCGGGTTATTACTTTCAAAACATTACAATTTGAGAAGTTGGTCTTGTGCACCAGTTTCCTCTGCAAGCGCTTGAGCCTTGGAACGAAGCTTATCTCCAGAAGTCATATTTCCCTGATACATGAAATTACCAAAATAATCAGTGAGATCTGCACAAGAACGATAGATACGCATCGCTTGTCGCGGGTCTTGACTTTCGGTTTTTTCTGCTTCGGTAAGTGCACTTAACACTTCTACCTGTGCTTTACGCCAAGCACATTCGTGCCGGTAAATTTCGGCAAGTCCCACATGAAGCAAGCCTCGCGTATGAGCTTTTTCCACATGCTTGATGAAAGTGGCATGAATACATTTTTTCGCCTCATCATACTGGCCTCGGCGACGCAGAATGCTCTGGCGCACATCACACTGATCGGCATTCATACCCTCGTAACCAATTAGCGTTACAACATGATTAGAAAGTGTAAGCATGCGCCAGTAACACCATACCGCAAGCGGAAGCCACGTAAAGCAATATGCCACAACGTGTAATAAAATGGTTAATTTCGGCTGAGACACCACTTTCAGTTGAGCATATGCCGTCCCCACAATGCTATAGTAAGTACTGGAAAGGGCTGAATAGCCCTCTGCTTGCACTTGTAAATCGCGCGACTGTATTTTTCTCCTCTCTTGTTTGTTTGACTTGAAAAAGAGCTGTAGCTTTGCCAGAAACGATGTCTCGTTCCAGCTTAAATCATATACCGTACTCATTCTGAGCCTCCTGTAAAAAGATTTTTGTGACTAATATATCACGTTTTCTATTATACCATAGATTTTATTATTTTGCAAGACCATGTACTAGATATACGTTTAATTTTATGGTATGCTGAGCCTAAAATCTGCTCTACATAATTCAAACATATGGCTAATATAATAGTTCTGTATCATAGAAATTGCATGGATGGATTCGGCGGAGCGTATGCCGCGTGGAAAAAATTTGGCGCAGATGCAGAATATATCGCCGTACAATATCACGATAATCCAAAAATAGACCTAACCGATAAAGAAGTATATATACTGGACTTTAGCTATCCCAAAGAAGTGCTTTTAGACATTGAAAAAAAAGCTTCTAAGCTTGTTGTGTTAGATCATCACATCGGCGCTAAAGACGCAGTGGAATCTGTACGTGAACATGTTTTTGATAATGACCATTCGGGAGCGGTTATTTCATGGAATTATTTTCATCCTGATACAACTCTGCCAAAAATACTTACCTATGTGCAAGACAATGACTTGTTTAAATTCACTCTTCCCCACTCGAAGGAAATTGTTACTTTTTTAGACAGCGTTCCATTCGACTTTTCCATCTGGGATGACTTGATGCAAAAATGTGAAGATGCTGTGCAATTTGAAAAAATAATAGAGCAAGGAAAAATATGTCGCGCATATTTTGACTATGTGTGTAATCACATAATAAAAAGCGCAGACACGGTGAAATTCGAGGGATATGAAGTCTTTGCCGTGAATGCAAACACTTTACCGCAACTATTTCGTTCGACCATAGGAAACATGTTGGCATTGAAAAAACCACCATTTGCTATTGTGTGGGCAGAAAAAAATAATAATTGGCGTTTTTCTTTGCGTGGCGATTGGTCTGTCGACCTAACCGAAATTGCAGGACGTTACGGTGGTTCGGGTCACAAAAGCTCTGCGGCATTTAGCCTCCCCATCAACTCCCCTCTTCCATTTACCATTATCCCAAAAGATAAAATACTGTAAATACTATGCAATATGCATTCTACACCACTTCGGAAAAAGCGTGGGATGCTATGCTTGAAGCAATCAGCGCCGCGCAAAAATCCATTTATCTAGAAATGTATATTTTTGCTGACAACACATCTGGTCATCGATTTTTTGAAGCTCTTAAACAAAAAGCAAGTGAAGGTGTTAAAGTAAAAATGATTATCGATTCTGTTGGTAGCGTAGGGTTAAAATCAAGCACAATAAAAGCAGTTCGTGCATCTGGCGTTGAATTGTTATTTTTTAGTTATTGGCTTACACGCACGCACAAGAAAATACTTATAATAGATGAGAAAATAGCCTTTGTCGGAGGCGTCAACATCCACAAGACATTTCGCAAATGGAATGATTTACAAATGCGCGTATCGGGACGTGTGGTAAAAAGCTTTATT
>CAYVXI010000072.1:0-2828 GCA_964455595.1 uncultured Candidatus Saccharibacteria bacterium
GCGCCATTGTACTTTGCCTCAAGTTCCTGAAATAGAGGCACTTCGGAAGAAGGCACTTCTTCCAAATGCCGATAAAACCGCACATTGCCGGTAATGGTGTCTATGGCAAAATAGCGGGGCATTTCATCAGAAGTTTTGTAATAGAATGTTTTGAGTTCACCATCAATAAAATACTCGTCAAAATAAAATTTTTGACCATCTTCTATACTATACGATCCTGCCTCTACCGGTAATCGAAAAACATAAATAGTATCACCAACTAACTTGAAGTCGTCAGTTGTATATGACCCTATAATACTATATGCATGCTTTATGTCCCACAATGAGTAGACTTTTTCTCCGTTAATGGTCCACCATTGGTCAATTGCGATATTGTTATAGCAGTCCTCAAAAGAAACATCCATGCCATAGCGGTTCGTATCAAGATTAGGGCATTTTTGTAGTTGTGCCTTAAACTCTCGGTTACCTTTTACCAGCATCAATATAATAAGTCCGATAAAAACACCAATACTCAAAAGAATGATTTTCTTTTTTTTACTTTTTGCTTTCATAAAATCATTTCTTAATCTTCACCGCACGCTTATCACTGACATGAATGGTTACGTTATACTTGCTGATCGTCTCGAGTACTTGGCTTCCAACAGCGAGATTATTTCCAGCAGTAAGTACAGGTCTATCCTTGTAATCTTTTGTATTTACTTTAAAATCATACCGGTCGTTAATCACGGTATCAATATTCCACTGCCCTTTCTCTTGTGACCCTATAATATGGGTAGAATAGGTACCGTGGATTGAGGTAGACAAATCACCTGTATTAAATTCAATTGATTTGATTTCCGGTTTATTCTTGTCATTTATTACTGTCTTATCTATATACGTTTTTCCTGCTTGTTCCGCTAAGCTAATTTGATTATCCAAAAAATTATTATACTCTTTAGATTCTTTTATCTTATCAACAACATACGAGTATTTACTTTCAGCAGTGATGTTTAACGGTTTTGGGTTGAATGATAAAGAATGTTCTAAAAAATCCGCAGTTATGCTCTTCCCTGTCGTTCGCAGATAAAAAGCGGACGCCATATTCCAAAAAGCAAACTGCAACCCGGTGGCTGCGGGGTTAAAAACCAATGCCGAGACAGATGTTTCCCCGCTCGGATCAACAAACTTCATCGGGTTATTTGCCGCATAAGAATAGGGGTTCAGCAGTTGCGGGTTTGCGAGCATTTCTTTGGTTGGGTTCATCATTGCCGGATCCGGCTGGGTAAACCTTCCGATCGTTGGATGATAATACCTCGCGCCGTAATACATCAACCCGCTCTCTACGTCTTTTTCTTGGTCTGTAAACGTATGCCGAGGCTCAAATGGGTTCATTGGCGCGTTTTGTGAGCCAAACCCCAACGCCACATGCGCCAACCCAACATGAAGCAGTATCGCCAGCATTACAACAAACCATCGCGCTCCCGCACGCCCGAGTGAACCAAATGTGTGTTGTTTGCCCAACATAAGCTTTTCCCCACACAACGCTTCGGCCCTTCACGCGGTGAGAGTAGGGTTGTTATTGCAAAAAATTTTACTTCTGTTCTTACTCCAAAGATCACCTTGATGCAGGTTCATTATTCACTCGTTTTACATCTTCACTGGTAAACGCTCGCCCATTGTAAATATAATCTATCACCACTCCGCGAGATTCAGTTTTAAATACGTCAATATATTTCAATTCATTATATATTTGTACTTCTAAATGCTTATCATCCAACCACGCCAAGCTCATGTCTTTTGCTGTAGTAGAGCCTTTTGCAGTAAACACGATCTCATACTCACCATTGCCATCATTCTGAATTTTTATATGAGTAACATAATCCGTAGTAGCACCACAATCTCTCACATACTGCACTGCTGTATGAAGAGAGCTGATGGATTCATTGCTATGAATAATGCGATCGTTGCATGCATCAAATATATGAAAATAGTTTTTTATATACAAGGATATGAGCAACGAACAAATCAGTAAAAACAGAACGAGATAAAGAACAACTTGTATGCGCCAATCAAATTTAAAAACGAATCTCATATATCTTTATTTAAACGATTGGATTTTACCAATTATTCTCTCAAAAAAATCCTTTTTGTATTTCCCGTCTCGCAGATCAATTCCATATTGAATATCGTTTTTGTCGTATGAATCATCACCATAACAACACGACTTCCATTCTGGTTTACTGTTACCAGATTGCAATTGCGCTTTACCGGCCTCCTTAAACAATAACGTATCCGAACTCCAAAAAGGACTGCTCCCAACATAACCATAATGAATATTTCCGGGCGAATCACGCCGAATTTGTTCACCATAAAAAACAAAGCCATCTTGATATACAGCAGAATTAAAATCTTGAGTGTTTTTTAAGTCCCATTCCCCATGTGGTTGCACTTTGTCTTTAAAATACCACGGTGAAATAATTTTCATATCCCCTGCATGCTCTCTCATCATAACAGATAATTTGTCTGTAACATCCGGAATTTTCTTATTTGGGATCAGTATTTGCCCCGCATATATGTTGTTTGCATCATCAATCTTATTAAGCCTCTGTATATCAGCATAAGAATAATTTGTTTTATATTGCTTATTTACAATAGCCGTAATCTTACTTAACGTATCCCCTTTCTCAATTTCTCCAGTTTCTACATTATACAGCCCGCTCGGATCAACAAACTTTACCGGGTTATTCGCCGCATAAGAATAGGGGTTCAGCAGTTGCGGGTTTGCGAGCATTTCTTTGGTTGGGTTCATCATTGCCGGATCCGGCTGGGTAAACCTTCCTAGTCTCGGA
>CAYVXI010000073.1:0-11675 GCA_964455595.1 uncultured Candidatus Saccharibacteria bacterium
GCAGATGTAGATGAACGCTTCCGAAAACGTTATTTGGATTTATTAATGAATGAAGATGTACGTTCTATTTTTATTAAACGTTCCGCGATAGTAAAAGCGATGCGGGAGTTTCTTGATAACGAAGGATTTATGGAAGTAGAGACTCCTATTTTACAAACTGTCCCAGGTGGTGCAATTGCAGAGCCGTTTAAAACAAAACTCAATGCATTAAAGATGGATTTGTATTTACGCGTTGCTCCCGAATTATATCTGAAACGTTTATTGATTGGGGGTTTTCAAAAAGTGTATGAGATTGGAAGATGTTTTCGTAATGAAGGAATGGATGCAACGCATAACCCTGATTTTACAATGTTGGAGTGTTATGAAGCGTACGCAAATTATACACACATGATGGAACGAGTTGAACGCATGATGCGGTTTATTATAGAAAAAGTATTACCAAATAATCATTTAGAAATAGAACGAGATGGTAAGATTATTGATTTTAAATCAAAATTTGATGTTGTTACATTCACCGATTTATTACAAAAATACGCAGATGTCGATTATGACGCTATGTCTTTGGAGCAATTAATAAAGAAAGCAAAGTCATTGAAAATAAAGATTCCCAAAGGCGCAGGAAAGGGGAAGATTGGTGATGAGATATATAAAGCACTGGTACGCCCCAATATCATTCAACCGACATTTATGATACATCATCCGTTGGATCTTTCGCCTCTTGCCAAGCAATTACCCGATGATCTTTCTAAAGTTGCGCGGTTTCAGCTTGTTGTTGCTGGTTTTGAAGTGACTAACGGTTATTCGGAATTAAATGACCCAATAGATCAGGCGGTTCGTTTTAAAGAACAAGAAGAGACTCGTAAACACGGAGATAAAGAAGCGCAACGTATGGATCAGGATTTTGTGGAGGCATTGGAATATGGTATGCCACCTGCAACAGGTCTTGGTGTGGGCATAGAACGTCTGGTGGCGTTATTGACTGGTGCGCATTCTGTTAGGGAAGTTATGCTGTTTCCTACGATGCGACCAAAAAAATAATACTATAGTATGATTGATATTAATTTTATTCGGGAAAACCCCGAAGAGGTAAAAAGAAAAATTGCATTAAAAAAAGCACCAGAGTGTTCAGTGGATGATTTTTTGGCTGCAGATACACATTGGAGAACACTGACAGCAAAAGTAGATGATTTGCGTTCACAGCAAAAAAAAGCAAGTGATGAACGAAATGTAGGCCAGGCAAAATTATTGAAAATTGAAGTACAGAAAGCGGAAGCGGAATTAAATGCTGCAGAAGAAGAACGGCTGGAAATTCTCATTAAAATGCCGAATCTGCCAGCTGACGATGTGCCACAAGGAAAAAGCAGTGACGATAATGTGGTGTTGCGTGAAGTTGGAGAAAAGAAGCAATTTGATTTTACACCGTTAGATTATCTTACCCTTGCTGAAAAATTAGATATTATTGATATGGAGCGCGGAGCAAAGGTTAGCGGTAGTCGCTTTGGTTATATTAAAAATGAATTAGTGTTACTGGAATTCGCATTGGTGAGATATGCTTTTGAAACGCTTCGCAAAGAAGGTTTTTCTCCTATTGTTCCACCTGTTATGGTAAAGGAAGAGATGATGCGCGCAATGGGATTTATGGACCGCGATTCAGATCAGGCAGAAAGCTATTATTTTAAGGAAGATAAATTATATTTAGTAGGAACATCAGAACAGTCTGTAGGGCCGATTCATGCTGGTGAGACATTCGCCGAAAAAGAGTTACCAAAACGCTATGCGTCGTTTTCTTCGTGTTTTCGGCGTGAAGCTGGCTCGTATGGAAAAGACACAAAAGGAATATTGCGCGTACATCAATTTGATAAGATAGAAATGGTTAGTTTTGTGCATCCCGACAGTTCAGCAGATGAACATTTGTTGTTGCTTTCGATGGAGGAAAAGTTAATGCAGGGGTTAGGAATTCCATATCGTGTTTTACGTTTATGTACGGGAGATTTAGGATGGGCTTCTGCAGGAACGTATGATATTGAAGCATGGATGCCCGGTCAGAATAACGGCAAAGGAGAATACAGAGAAACTCATTCTACATCGAACACAAGAGATTTTCAGGCACGAAGATTAAATACAAGATTTAAATCACAGGATGAAAACGGAAAATCAGAGACAAAATTTGTTCATATACTTAATGGAACTGGATTTGCCATAGGAAGAACTCTTATTGCTATTATAGAAAATGGACAACAAAAAGACGGTAGCATAGCTATTCCTGCCGTGTTACAGCAATTCATGGGTGGTATTGAACGAATTATGCCCCA
Organism: uncultured Candidatus Saccharibacteria bacterium; assembly: GCA_964455595.1. Classification (GTDB taxonomy): domain Bacteria; phylum Patescibacteriota; class Minisyncoccia; order GWC2-36-17; family WO2-46-25; genus WO2-46-25. Next base: position 2,313 of record CAYVXI010000073.1, read on the forward strand.
ATAAGTATGTTAAAAAATAACTCGAGACAATCATTTCAAGATCAACTTCGTCAAAAAAAAAGAAAGAAAAAAGAAAGAAAAATCCTTCTCTGGGGATTTTTTTTGATTATATGGGTCTCTGTACTGATATATAGTTTATTTTTTAGTTCATATTTTGTCATTCAAAAAATATCAGTCGATGGCACTGATTTGGTTTCTGCAGATGAAGTAAAAAATATAACTAGCGAAATGTTAAATAGGAAAGAATGGATTATTTTTAATACAAACAACCTTTTTTTCTACCCCATTCAAGATGCACAAAATGCTATACAGAAGGCATTCCCACCTATTGCACAAGTGAGTATTATAAGACATTTTAACCCGATACGAGTTGGGTCGTGGATTAAAGAAAGTGAACTAACAGTACATGTAGTTGAGCGTGATAAAATTGCCCTTGCATGTGATGATGTACGATGTTTTTTTGTTGATGATAATGGTATTGTATTTGCTTCTGCGCCTATGACATACGGTGCGTCTGTGATGCGTATTTCGGAAACAGATTTATCAAAGACTGTCTTGCCAGACTCAAAATATTCAAAGGAGTTTATTGCTTTTATAAAGGGCGTAAAGATAACAAGTATTAATGACAGTATTATATTTGATTCTTTTTCGCGTTTAAATGACTACGGTGATATTCAGGCACACACCGCAGATAATTACACCGTGTTTTTTACTATGAGTCAGGATGCGAAAAAACAAGTACGGATTTTGAAAGAGATCCTTTCAAAGATGGTACAGGGGGATATTGCTAAACTTGAATATGTTAACTTGCGCGTAGAAAACAGAGCGTATTATAAGTTACGAGAATAAGTTACTCAATATAATACACCACGATAGAATTGCCAATAACAGTTACCGGGACTTTACCTTTTAGCCAAGGGTAGGTGTCTTGTTCTTCATGAGAATAATTTCCCACAGCTCTTCCAAATGCTTCATCCAAAAATGTTGCAGAAACTGCATGCCATCCTGATTCAGGACCTCTTGAAGACCACCACGAAACGTATTTATCCCCAAGATAATACGCAGGAGAGCCACCACCGAAATAATTCAAATGTATTTTGTCTATATTGTTGTCTTTGGTAAATTGCGCAAGACGCTTTAGGTCTTGACCCCAGTCGACATTAGAATCTGCGACATATTTATACCCATTTGCTGAACCACCGACCAGTTCGTTGAAATATGACGTAAAATAAGGATAATGCAAAGATGAGGTCATGATATACCAGAATAATAGTAAACATAGAACCATATAATGCCAAGCTTTTGTGAAATAGAACGAAGCTATCTGTTTAACGGTGTTTAATGACAAATCTCCTTGAAACATAGGTTTTCTACCTAGATATGTAAGAATAACATGAGCAACAAGTAGGAATATGAATGGCATTGTCGGAATAATATGTCGGATGCCAATATTTAGGTTACTAATCATGCTAATACCCCAATAGTAAATAATGAAAACAAACATTATAAACGGCACAAAATATTCTTGGATAAAATTATGCCACATTTGTCTATTAGGTGAACGAGAGAATAATTTCTGACGATACAAGAATGTAATTGCGATGATAGTGGCTAAAAGAGTCAGAATATGACCAGATATTGGTTCTTTGATTAAGTAAATAATAGGGAAGTAGTACCACCACGCATTGCGTGCCACATCTCCTAAGAAATAAGTTGTGTTGCCACCTACAACGCGTTTACCAACCATAAATACTCCCGTTGCATATTGTGCAAATGGGCGTAGTACAGGTTTGTCCGACATCCATACTATTAGATTTGCAAGTGGTCGTACGCGGAATTTTTTCAGATTACATTCAGCATCTCGTGCTTGACTGACATGAATGGTATCGAGATTTAAATCATCACACGTTTTTAATGGGACAACGATTGCTTTTTCTGCAGGAGTCATGGACGCAGGATAATTCCATACATGAAATTGGTACAGTGGCCAAATAACGAAGACATATCCTATAGTAAAAATTGCACACGTACGTCCAATCCATCGCCAAAAAGAACCTTTTTCAGATCGTGACCATACCCACGCCATACCGATAAAAAACGGAATCAACAGAACTGTAGAGAATTTAAGTCCCTGTGCGATACCAAAGAAAATACCCGCCCACCAAAGATTTTTGCGAATAGGATTTTTAAGATAGCGGAAAAAATAAAATAGAGCAGTAAAGAATCCAAATGCTGCAGCAACATCGGTGGTAACATATTTGCCATGTGCAAGCACAGCAGGGGAAAATGCAAAAAGAATAAGAGCGATTAACCCTACTTTTTCACCAAAGAATTCAGAACCAAATTTAAATACAAAAAACGCTAACAACAATGTCAGTAAAATAGGCCCAATACGTGTCCAATACACTATAGCATCAGGGTCGTTGCCACTAGTATAGAGAAATGCTGTCCCCATATCCCATTGGCCGTTTAAATCAGTAGTCCATGCTTTCAAATCTGTTGGAAAATGCATATCCATGAATAAAAGTGGAATTGCTGATAAGTCCTTTAATAATGGTGGATGTTCAGGGTTTAAACGCATATCTTGCTGTGTTAGATAAGAATAGCCAGAAGGGATATGGGCTAATTCATCCATTATTGCGTTTTCTTTTGGCGAGACAGAAAATAAGAAAAAAGCCATGAATACAAAAACCAGAAACACTGTTGCACGGATGAATTTTTGCGTAAAAATAGTATACATAGCCAAAAATTTAGTGAAAAATTGTATAAATTTCATATTGAAAGTATACCATAAAACAATCACATTTCTCCAGTTATGTGATAATAAAAAATTATTATACTTCGGGTTTACTTATTCGAGAGAGCATTCTATAATAGAAGCATGGATACTCAGGTTACAACATCACCAGCAAGCGTTCAGAAAGAAAAAACACTTGTTGTCATGCAATCGGAAATGAAAGCCGTATATAATGCTTTTACAAATGAACTGATGAATGTAAAAAAAGAATATCGAGAAAATCTTAATGTTATTTTAAAGAACATTGATGAACGCAAGATAAAAGATTTAAAAGAAAAATTAAAGAATTTATAATTATGGATTCAGATCAGATTATAGGTGCAAAAACAAAAATAAAGGAAATTATTCAAAATGAATGTGCAAAAACGCTCATTGATATTGATAGTTATACATCTATGGCAACTGCACACCCTTATGCATCACATGAAGATATAGAGCACGCCATTCAAATAAGCCGTGCCGCACAAGATTCACTTTCTTTAATTAAAAGCGATGCGCTTATTAAAATAGATAATATTGCTAGAGATATGCAAACACAAAATATTTAATTTATAGTATTATGACACAACAGCTTTCGGACGATATACATAAACAATTACAGGATAAACTTCAGGCTCTCGTAGAGGTTGCGTTTTCTCATGGATTGCTTAAAGCAATAGAGGAAGCACGTGCAGAAAACAACCCGTATCTTTTAGATGCATTCCATGATGTACTGACAGATAGGCTTCATGATGAATTGGTCAAGCGCCATGTTATCACTGAATTGAAATGAACCAAAGCGTTTCATTATATTTTTTTTCTTTTTTGGGAGTGCTGATTTTATCGGCATTCGTTTATTTATTTCTCCTTCTTGCTAAAGCTCAACGTAAAGAAGAGGTAAATTATTCTCTTCAACTCGCGTTGCTTTTAGTGGTGGTTCCTTTGCATCGCAGTGAAAAAAACATGAATGATGCGGATATGAAAAAGTTGATTGGTGTAATGGAACAATTTTATGCTGGTATTTCACAAATAAAAGAAGGGTGGGTAAAAGGGATGTTCAAAGGACCGTCTGCTTTGTCATTTGAAATAGTTCTTCCGGCAATTGGTGAAGAAGTGCATTTTTACTTAGCAGTACCACTTAATTATGTTGAACAGGCGGAACGACAGATAACGGGGTTTTTACCTGATGCTAAAGTAGAAAGAGTTCAGGATTATAATATTTTTAATCCACTTGGCGCAAGTGCTGGTGCGTATGTTACTTTATCACAGAGTTATTATTTGCCGGTGCGCACCTATCAAAATCTAGAAACAGATCCATTGAATTTTATTACCAATGCCATGTCAAAGCTTGCGTTTCACGGCGAAGGATGTGCTATACAGGTGCTTATAAAACCCGATAATTCCTGGCAAGATAAAGCAAAACAAGTTGCGTGGGAGATGAAAAATGGTAAAACATTCCAACAGGCGCACGGAGGATCGCACAAAAATATTTTTGATACGCTTCTTGAATTATTTCATCCAAATGAAGAAAAGAAAGAGGGAAAAGATCATAAAGATAAGGAGAATCGTTTTCATACTGTAGATGAAGCGACAATTAAGGCGTTGGAACAAAAATCTTCTAAAGTCGGATTTACCACAAACATTCGTTTAGTTGCATCTGCTTTAACACAAACTCGTGCAGATGCGATTTTGACAAATTTAGAGGGAGCATTCACGCAGTTTCAAAATCCTAATTACAACGGATTCACGGTTAAACGTGCAAAAGGAAAAACATTGGAAAAATTATTATATGCGTTTTCATTCCGTCATTTCATAACCAATCACGGGATGATTTTAAATACAGAAGAGTTAACAAGTATTTTTCATTTCCCAACGCCATATTTAGAAACAAAGAAAATAAAATCATTAAAAAGCAGGACAGCACCGCTTCCTTCAGGTATGTCAGAAAATGGAATTGTGTTAGGTAAAAACATCTATCGTGGTGATGAAAAAGAGGTTCGTTTAGCAATAGATGACCGACGTAGACATTTATATATTATAGGACAGACGGGAACCGGAAAGTCTGTTTCTATGAAAAACATGATTGTTCAGGATATTGAAAACGGTAATGGCGTGTGTTTAATAGATCCTCACGGCGATGCAGTTGAAGACGTGTTAACGCGTATTCCTAAGCATCGAGCAGATGATGTCATACTTTTCAATCCTGCAGACTTAGAGCGTCCGCTTGGGTTGAACATGCTTGAATATGGTCCAAAATTCCCCGAACAAAAATCGTTTATCATAAATGAGATGATAAGTATATTCGATAAGTTATACGATTTAAAAACAACAGGTGGGCCGATGTTTGAACAATATGTACGAAACGCATTACAACTTATCATGTCAGACCCTGAAAGTGGTTCTACTCTTTTGGAAGTGCCTCGTGTATTTTCTGATCCGGAATTTCGAAAGCTTAAATTAGCACGCGTAACCGACCCTGTTACAAAAGCATTTTGGGAAAAAGAAGCGGAGAAAGCTGGTGGGGAAGCGTCTCTTGCCAACATCACGCCGTATGTTACCAGCAAATTCAATACGTTCATCGCGAATGAATTCGTGCGCCCCATCATCGCGCAGGAAAAAAGCTCCATCAATTTCCGCGAAGTGATGGATACCAAAAAGATTTTATTAGTCAATCTTGCTAAAGGAAAAATTGGTGAAATCAATTCTAATTTATTAGGTATGATTATTACAGGCAAGATTTTGATAGCAGCCCTTGGTCGAACAGATATGGCAGAAAATGATCGTAAAGATTTTTATTTCTATATTGATGAATTTCATAATTTTGCAACAGACTCAATTTCTGTTATATTATCCGAAGCGCGTAAGTATAGGCTTTCACTCACCATTGCTCATCAGTTCATTTCACAGTTAAAGGAAAATATTAAAGATGCTGTATTTGGCAACGTTGGCTCAATTATGATATTCCGTACAGGCGTGGAGGATGCGGAATTTTTGCAGAAACAACTAGAACCAGAATTTAACGCTAATGATATTATCAATTTAGATAATTTGAATGCTTATACGAAGCTTTTGGTTGGGGGTCAGGCAGTGCGTCCTTTTAATATTAAGGTTTCTATTCCTACTCCTGGCAATACTGATGTTGCTGCTATTTTAAAGGAATTGTCCCGTTTGAAATACGGTAAAGATCGTAGACAAATCGAAATGGAAATTCAAGAGCGTTTTAAATCAAATAAAATATAATAAAAAATCTATTATGGATATTAAATTAAAACCATTACATACGCATATTTTTGGACAGATGGATTTTATTGCAAGCATGACATTAGGTGCGCTTATTGGAATCCTTTCCCCATTCATTCTTGATAGTCTTGGTAAACATTACTTTTTTCAGAATTATCTTGTGCTCATTTTTGGTATTTTAGCCCCATTGGGGTTATACATATTTTCACTGGGTGCTCGCTGGATTCCAACACTGTATCAGTTCGGTAAATTCGGCATAGTTGGTTCATCTAATTTTCTTGTTGATTTAGGCATATTACAACTTATGATTTATTTTTTCTCTCAAGGAAAAAGTCCAGAATCAATTGCTGCTGTTGCGGGTATTACCATAACGACATGGACGCTTTATAAATCTGTTTCTTTTGTGGTAGCAAGCACTAATAGTTTCTTTTGGAATAAATTCTGGACATTTCATGAGAAAAACATCGAAGAGACGCGCCGGGAATACATTTCTTTTCTTGCTATTAGTGTAGTTGGGTTATTCATAAATAGTATAGCGTTTTCCATAGTGTTTAATTTCAGACCAACAAGTATGCGTGAAGCATTATGGGCCACTGTTTCTGCGGTGGTTGGTGCCTTTGCTGCTATGACCTGGAATTTCTTAGGATATAAGTTTGTTGTGTTTAAAAAATAATTCCCGTTTTTGTTTCATGCCCTCTAATATAAGTCTTTATGTCTAATATTGCTCTCTATCGTAAATATCGTCCCTCTGGATTCGATGAAGTCATCGGTCAGGAACATGTGGTAAAAACCATTCAAAATGCTCTCGAACAGGGGAAAGTGGCGCATGCATACTTATTTACTGGTCCTCGCGGAACCGGAAAAACAACTATTGCGCGTTTGGTGGCAAAAGCGGCAAATTGCCTGCATCCATTAAAAAAAGGGGAGCCATGCCAAAAATGCCAAAATTGTATAGATATTACGCAAGGCAGATCAATGGATATTGTAGAGATAGACGCTGCTTCTAATCGAGGTATAGATGAAATTCGAGAATTAAAAGAAAGTATTCGCGCAACACCACTTTCATTAAAATATAAGGTGTATATCATTGATGAAGCACATCAATTAACCAAAGAAGCCTTTAACGCGTTGTTAAAAACCTTGGAAGAACCACCTGAACACGCGTTGTTTATTTTAGCCACCACATCGGCAGATAAAATGCCAGCAACCATTTTATCGCGTGTTCAAAGATTTGATTTCAAAAAGTTTTCATTAGAGCAAATTGAGTGTAAGCTTTTAGGAATCATAAAAGCAGAAAAAGTTAAAGCAGAAAAAGAAGCACTTCGGTTAATAGCGCAAACTGCCGAAGGGGGATTGCGCGATGCCGAGTCAATGCTCGCGCAAGTATTAGCCCATTCAGAAGGCAGTATAACTATGGAAACGGTACAAAGCGTTCTTGGTGTAGTTGGTTTTACCCAGATTGCCGATTTTACCGACATGCTCGCCAATAAAGATGCAACAGAGATGATTAAACAATTGAATATTTTTCAAAATAATGGCGGGAATGTGGAAAAATTGTTCAAATCTCTGATTAATTATGTGCGTAAAATGATGCTTATAAAGCTTGATATAACACTGCAAAAAGCGGTCGTTCCCGAATTGACCACAGAACAGTTTTCTCGTATGATGGGGCAATCAGAAAAATTTACACAAAGTGAGTTAATTAGTATTTTGGAAGCGTTTATGGAGGCACAAGACATGATGCATAAAACATCTGTTCATATTCTTCCCGGTGAACTTGCGCTTCTTAAACTGTTTACAAAATAAAACACTGCCGAGTCGTCTAATGGTAGGACAGCAGCCTTTGAAGCTGCGTATCGGGGTTCGAATCCCTGCTCGGCAACAATGTTAATGTACTATGAGAAAAACTCTTCACATTTTTATTAATTCAATTCCTGTATTGATAATGGTTTCGCTTATACCTTTAGTAAAAAGTGATTATTTACTGACCTCATTATATATCATAATTATCATGCTTTCTCTTGTGATTAAGCATGAAGAAAAGGACTTTTTGATTTTTGTTGTTGGTTTTATTGCAATGATAATTTCTGAATATATTTTTATTAGTACCGGAGTAGAAACTTTTATAAGAAATTCGCTATTCGGCATTATGCCACTTTGGTTGCCGTTTCTCTGGGGGTATGGTTTTATAGCAATTAATAGATCTGTGAAGATTTTAGATAAAAAAATATAATTGCTAATAATTAGTAAAATCTTCTCTAAAACGATCGTATAAAAGAGGGTAGTTATATACCCCTTGACAAATTCTGTGCATTTGCTATAATGGTAATACCATCGAAGATTAGCTTCGGGGTATGGCCTTAAAGCCATTTGTACATTTAATCTATTATCGCCTACGAAAAGGAGAAAACTGTGAAGAAACTCTTCGCCAATGCACAAGCAGGTCCTGCTTTCTCAAAAACCTCTTTGGATAACTCGATTCCGGCCGGCCTGATCGGCGCCCGGACCAACCCACGCTAAATAACGTCCCGGGCTGGTTCTGCCGAACTTGATGCGTAACTCACAGCGCGTAATAAACAGTGAGACCCCCCAAGCATCGCGCTTGGGGTTTTTATTTTTTAGTATGGTATCATTCTGTAATGAATATTTCTCAGAAAAGACACATGGTACTTGATAATAGAAAAATTGAATATACTTTAAGGTTAAGTAACCGCTCTCGTAGAATAACTCTTGCAGTACAACACGGTGGCGAGTTTATTGTTACTGCACCAGCGCGCGTGGATCATAATCTTATTGAACAATTTATAAATAAAAAATCTCAATGGGTTATTAAGAAAATAGATTATTATAAACAATTTCCCGTAAGAACTATTGCGGACAAAGCGGAATATGCACACTACAAAGATAGTGCTTTAGAGTTAGCACAGAAGCGAATTCACCATTTTAATGCGCTGTATGGTTTTGTTTACAATAAAATACAAATTAGGAATCAGAAGACACGGTGGGGAAGCTGTTCTAAAAAAGGCAACCTGAATTTCAATTATAAAATCGTGCTGTTGCCGCAGCGGCTAGCCGACTATATCATTGTGCACGAATTGTGCCATCTGGGACAATTAAATCACTCGGAAAAATTTTGGAATTTGGTTGCACATACCATTCCAAATTATCTTGCTATTAGAAAAGAGCTAAAACATAAAGGTATATATCGTAAATTAACACTTGAACTGCACACCCTTATTTTTAAACATTTCCCGTGGCGTTAAGTAGTTAAGACGCTTGCGAGGACGATCGTTTAGAATATGAACAACTCTCTGCACGTCTTTGTCTGTAATGGTAGCAAATGATGT
>CAYVXI010000074.1:0-3193 GCA_964455595.1 uncultured Candidatus Saccharibacteria bacterium
CAGTAAACTCAAAGGTATTTCTTTCCAGACCGTTCCCTTTTTGACCGCCAAAGGAAAGATGACGGCGGAAATTCCCAAAATAAGCAGGATATTGGCGATGTTGCTCCCTAAAATGTTGCCGATAGCGATATCCGTATTTCCGTTGATGCTCGCAAAAACATTAACGATAAGTTCCGGCGAGGAAGTGCCGAATGCCACAATCGTGAGCCCGATGACTAACGCTGAAATACCCAATCTTTTGGCTATGGAAGAAGCGCCATCAACCAAAAAATCAGCTCCTTTGATAAGCAGGACAAAACCAACAGGCAATAAAAGATAAGTGAGAATCATATTATGTAATATTTATTTTCTTTCGATAAAAGAATTTATGTATTTCTTTAACGAAGATAATTGAGAAGGCGACTGAAATGATGATAAGCCATTCCGAAAGCGAGAGCGGTGTGGTGTGTAAAACTTTTTGCATAAACGGATTATAGACCGCGGAGAGATTCTTAATTCCGAACCCTTCGATAAACTCAGGGCAAGCAAAGTTGCTTCTGGTGCGCCCACCAGGATTTGAACCCCCAACCTTTTGGTTCGAAGCCAAACACTCTATCTTCACCCGCCCAAATTTTTGTGCGCCCACCAGGATTTGAACCTGGAACCTTCTGCTTCGAAGGCAGACACTCTATCCAGTTGAGCTACGGGCGCATATTTCTATTATATTAAAAATGGAATCGACGGGAAAGAATTTCTGCAATCGATTCTTCCTCCTCTTTTTCTACCATGGCATTGTGCAATAGGAGCGCCCGTACGTCAACAGGATGCGTGTTATCCAGTGGAATGATGGTTTTAATCGTAAATTTTTCTTTCTGGATGATAATAAGATCTTTCATTGGCGGTTCGTAAAAAACCCAAAATGAAGAAACATGAGAATAAGGGATAAGTTTGTCGTTTATCGAAATTCCCTTTGCATCAATTACGACTGATAAGATTTCCGGTTTTTTTGTTGCGTATAAATAGCCTATGACAGTAAACAAAAGAAATGTCACAGCACCAAAGATATTTCCCATAATAACAAGACTGATGATGATACCGCCAGCGATGATGCCTGCTAATAAAAACCACTGAGAGTCTTTCTCGTGATACGGGAACTCCTCTGTTTCCCAGGTAATGTGTTCTGGAATGCTTGGGTTTTGCGAGGAGTCATGTTTTTCTCCAATACCTCGTAAATCAAGAATTTCGTTTTTTTCGGCATGTGTCTCCATATCATATACTGTATAGCATATTTCATGTTTTTGAAAGACATGAAATATGTGTTGTTTTTTTTAATATTTCTAAAAAACTGTGCTTGATTAAGCAATGATAAGAGTGATATACTAAAAAGGAGTATACTAATAAATAAATTGAAAAGTTATGTCAAAAACGATTATTTTTATTGTGGTTATAATTATTGCGGTTGTAGTGGGCGTTGTGTTTTATACTGGGTCGCAATCGGTACAAAGAGAAAGCATTATTCCCTTAGCTCCTACTGAGGTACCTGTTATTGATATACAAGCAAATCAAGACCAAACTCTTGATAGTGAGGTTTTGGTAATTGATGCGCAAATTGATTCTCTTAATACTGATGCGGAAAATATTACCCAAAGTATTAATGATACCCCTATCGATCCTACTTTATAAACTCTTTATTTAAAAAATTATGCGAAACTTAAAAAATACAACAACGTTAATTCTCTCTGGTCTTATTATTTCGCTTTTTGCTGTGGTTCCGGCGATGGCGCGATTAACTATTTCTAGTGTAGATGATACAACATCAAACGCTTCCACAACTGTAGGAACCACAAAAAACGTGTTGCAAGAAAATCAAATGGAAAGAATAGTATCGCGAAGCAAACAAGAAATTGATCGACGTACAAAGGCTCTTAAAAAACTATCGGATCGAATTCAATTAATGAAACGTTTGTCCGATGACCAAAAAACAACACTTGTCTCCGAAGTGAATTCTCAAGCAGATTCGCTTAATGCACTAAAAACAAAAATTACAGAAGAGACAGACATTACCGCTTTAAAATCAGATGCTCAACTAATAACTAAATCATATCGTATTTTTGCGCTCATTATTTCACAGAGTCATATTATGATTGCTGTAGACAGAATTATTTCTATTGCAGACACTATGACTTCTGTGAGCATGAAACTACAAACCGCTATTAATGAGGTGCAGGCTACCGGGAAAGACGCTACTGAATCTCAGACAACCCTTGTGGACATGATGGTAAAAATTGCAGATGCAAAGGTAAAGGCGCAGGAAGCACAGGATATAATTAGCGTGCTTGTTCCTGATACCGGAGATCAGGAAAAGTTTAAGGAAAATAAAGATATATTAAAGCAAGCACATTCTAAGATTAAAGAGGCTCATGCAGATCTTGTTGTGGCGCGTCATGATATGCGGAATATTTTACAGGCATTACATATGGTTAATAAAGACAATAACAGGCCAGCGACTTCCACATCAGAGACAGGTAATTAGAACTTCACGCCATTGCAGGTTCATGGTATACTGTAATGGTGTTAAGCAATGTCGAAGTTAAAATTAAAAAATCAGCAATTACTATAATAAAAAAAGCAAATATGAATTCTACATATAAAATAGGGGGAGTATTGTTTGTGGTAGCGCTTATGGCGAGCATCATGGTTCCGGCTTTTGCGGAAAATGGAAGTCCGACAAGCACGTCGACAAGCACGTCGACAAGGCCGCACATTGAGTTAAAAAGAGGGTTAGGTCTGACAGCTTCTTCCACGGCAGCGCGTTTGGAACGCCAGGAGAAAGCAAAGGCGAAAGTCGTGGCGAACCAATGTCTACGCAATGCGACAAAAACAGCACAAGAGACACACAAATCTGCTATGAAAAAAGCTCAAGATGATTACAAGGCTGCAATGATGGTGGCACGTCAGGCGATGCTTGACGCGAAAAAGAAAGCCAAGACAGATATGGAAGCAGCACGATTGGCGGCAAAAACGCAGTGCGGGATAACTATACAAACAAGCACGAGCACCACGCCGAATCTTTAGTTTTTAAGATGAGGCGAAACAAAAACACCCTAATCTTGTCGAAGGGTGTTTTTGTTACTTCTATGAAATAGAAAAACATTAACACGAATTGTTACTCTTCTATTTCCAGAAGTCTGTTGTATTTTGCGATGCGTTCGCC
>CAYVXI010000075.1:0-4442 GCA_964455595.1 uncultured Candidatus Saccharibacteria bacterium
TTGAAAAAGCGCATCCAGAAACATTCAATATGCTTTTACAGATTCTCGATGAAGGGAATTTAACCGACGCAAAAGGCAGAAAGATTAATTTCAAAAATACTATCATCATCATGACGTCTAATGTCGGTTCTGAACTTATTATGGAAGATGGGAGTCTTGGATTTTCCGAAAAGAAAACAAATGTATTGGAGCATAAAGATATAGCGCAAAGAATTAAAAATTCTCTCAAACAAAGTTTCAAACCCGAATTTCTAAATCGCGTTGATGACATAATTGTCTTCCATCAGTTAAGCACGGACAACTTGTTAGATATTGCTCAATTAAATCTAAAAAAAGTTACAGAAGATCTTGCCGAAAAACAGATAAAATTAAAGACAAATAAAAAAGTAAAAGAACTGTTAATAGAATCGTGCAAAGATATTAATTACGGCGCGAGACCACTAAAGCGTGTCATCGAACAATATATCTTAGACCCCATTTCTGAAAAAATATTAGACGGTAGTGTCAAAGCTGGTTCGACCTTAGCGCTTGATGTAGAAAATGATACAATACAGATAGATATCTCGTAATTTGTATTCTGTATTCTGTATTATGAATTTTGTTTTTATTACGCTTGCATTTGCAACAATAATGGAAGTGGTTTCTACTGTGTTGCCTACAGTATGGTTTTGGCCATTAGTTTTTTTTAGCGTGATTTTTGTCAGTGTTAGTTTTTGGCGAATTTTTGAAAGCATGAGTATAACTCTTATTGCCATGTCATGGGCAATTCTTTCTTCATATTTTCTGTCTCTTACTCAAAACCTATTTTTTACACAATCTATTATTCTTATTTCCAGTGTTGCATTATACGCTCTTGCACGTACTTTTTCGACAAAAAGGCTTATGTACGGAATTTCCCTTACTTTCCTTATATTTATAGGAGTAGTATTTTCCTTATTAAGAGCGCAATATCTCTACAATTTTTCCTTAGTAGAGATAGTTCCTATTGTTTTTCTTTTTATATACTTCCTGTTTTTTATTTCCCAGAAACTAATACTTCCCACAGCAGAACTACCGCTTAAAATTCGTCTTTCGGTTTTTTCATTTGGTGTTGCCTTTTTTATCAGTGAATTATATATAGTCTTTTCTTCCTTTCCTTTCACCTATTTCGCCATAGACTTTATGCTTTTTATCGCTTATTATACTCTATGGGACATGACGATGAAGTATTTTTCTCAGTCATTTACAAAACGTTCTTTAGTTGGAAATATAATCTGGTTTCTTATTTCATTTATTCTTATCCTTCTTTCGGTTTTTGTTTTCCATCCTTCCGTGTAGATATACTGGGTATGAAAAAAGTAATGTTCTTAGCAGTTGTTTTTATTGTTGGCGGTATAGGAGGTGTTATCATACCTGCTTATGTAATGCCGCTATTTTCTAAAGTACCTATTCTTTCTCGTATTAAAATTCCAGCAAGCGATCAGACCGTTATTGTAAACAAGACAGAACAGTTGATAGTTCAGCAAGCAGATATTGCAGGAAAAATATATGCTAAAAATAACGCCTCGATTGTTTCTGTAAAAGCAATGCGAGGTAACTCGGTTGTTTCATCAGGATTTGGTTTTATAGTTAGTTCAGACGGTATGATTCTTACCCGCAGAGAATGGGTAAGCGCACTCGGTACGAAAATTTCAATAATGCATGGGTCTGATATTTTTACAGCAGAGGTTATCAAAAAATCTGATGAATTAGGAATTGTTCTTTTGAAAGTAAACGCATCAAATCTTGCCCCCGTTTCTTTTTCTCAGGATAAACAAGCAGTAGGAATTCCGCTTTTTCTTATTGGCATAAAACAAGGTGTTTCAGGTCCGTTATATTTTATGAATAATGGTATTGTTAAAAGCATCGACGGTACGCTAATAGAAACAAATATTAAAGAAGATTCATCACTGGCAACGGGTGTGCCGTTATTGGATTCAAATGGAGATGTAGCGGGTATCGCATCGGTTAATTTTGCAGGCTATGTGTTTGGTGTTTCGTCAGATGCGATAATACAGTTTATTCGATAATATATAAATCTTATGAAAATAAAAAAAGTTATCATTCCGGTTGCAGGGTTGGGAACTCGTTTTTTACCAGCCACCAAAGCTCAGCCAAAGGAAATGCTTCCCATTGTAGACAAGCCTATTATTCAATATTTGGTAGAAGAGGCTGTTGCTTCAGGAATCACCGAAGTTATATTTGTAACAGGAAGAGGAAAGCGTGCCATAGAAGATCATTTTGATTATGCGTACGAATTGGAACAAACTCTTGCTCATCGCGGAAAAAGAGAACTCATGAAAGCAATTCGAGATATTTCTAATATGGCGTCATTTACCTATGTACGACAGAAAGAACCAAAAGGAGATGGAGATGCATTATTGGCTGCAGCGCATCTGGTGGGAGACGAACCATGCGCTGTTCTTTTTGGTGACGATATTGTAGATAGTAAAGTGCCGTGTTTGAAACAAATGATTGATGTTTTTGAGCGGTATAACGACCCTGTTATTGCATTAGAAGAAGTGTCAAAAGACAAAGTATCTCTGTACGGAATTGTCAGCGCAACCAAAATGCACAACCGTACGTATGAAATAAAAAAAATTGTAGAAAAGCCATCCATACAAAATGCACCATCCCGACTTGCCATAGTAGGAAAATACATCATCACGCCGGATGTGTTTAAAGAATTAAGAAAATTGAATCCGGATGATGGGGAAGTGCGCCTTGCAGATGCGTTACACAATCTCCTGAAAACAAAACCGGTATACGGATATCAGTTTTTTGGAAAACATTATGATTGTGGTTCCAAAATAGGATTCTTAAAAGCAGTTGTTGAATTTGGATTAAAACATCCTGAAGTAAAAACAGAATTCAAAAAATATCTCAGCGAAAGATAAAAAAGCGGATTAAGCCCCAGTATCCTCTTGGGGACGAGAGATGTCGAGGTCAAGCGTTCTCCCTTTCGTTCTTGCTTGTCGGGTCTGGTGTGACTCAAAGAATGTCCCGCAGGCATCAAAAGCTTGGTCTTTTCTGAAAGAAAAGTTTTGATGCCGAGAGGTCAAGACTGGCTGACACCGCAGGAGTGACAGCACAGCCGGTTCTTTGAGACATACCAGACCCGACACCATGCCCGCTCGAACTACGAGGGGGTTTTCTTAAGAGATTCTGTCGCTTGCGGAACCCCCTTGATTTTTTATTGGTTTTTCCTTATACTTTCCCCATACCCAGTAATACATCTTTGACTGCATTTTGTTCGCAAAATGTAAAAAGTCGCTTGGGTAGCTTAAAGATACTTTTTAACACTATACTATCAGCTTTGATAAACATTTTTAAATGTCAAAGTTGATATACTGGGCATATGGATAACTTACATTTTTCTTCCCTTTCTATTCGTCAGGAAACTGCGGATTTCGAAAAAACCAGACAATGGGATTCTCTTCTTGATTTAACCTACGCAGTATGGCGTGTTTGTGACATGGCCATAGACAGTGAATTCTTAAAAACTCGCATCAAACAAAATGCTACAGATATTTTAAGCGCGTATGCAAGCACATGGTCCGTTAATGCGCAGATGTCAAAAATATATGACCAAGTAAACTCGCAGATTGCTTTGTTATCATTGGCACAAAAAGTAAGCAGTGCAAAAGAGATTAATTTTGTTATATTAAAGAACGAATATAGAAAGTTTAATACCGTTCTTTCGTACAATATGACAAGCACTCAATCAGAAGAAAAACGATTCGAACCCCCGGTAGAAAAAAGACAGTCTATACAGTACGACAGACGACAAAAAGAAGAGGTTGAACAAAGTGTTCCCAAACAAGTAGTTTCGATAAAAAAAGATATTAAAGAAAAATCACAAGAATCAACGTTAAACGATAGACAGGTTAAGATAGTTCAATTTTTTAACAAAAGCAAAGAATCTAAAATTAAACTAAAAGACATTGCTCAGTTTTTCCCAGATTTAACAGACCGAACTATTCGAAACGATCTAAGAGATTTGTGTGATAGAAAAATTATTAGCCGTTCGGAAGGTTTTGGACAGGCAAGTTACTATTTCATGGTTAAATAATAGGGAAACATAGGGAAGTATAAGGAAATCAATATATTTAATAAGGAAACACTTGTTTTACTCTCTGTATTTCCTTATTTATTGTTTGTAGAGAAGTTCTTATACTATATTTTGTACTGCCAATGTAATTATGTATGAAACTATTTGATCTTTTATTTTGCATTAAGCATGACGAATTGAATCGATGTTTTGACAGTTTAGTTTTGCATAAAAAATTGTGTTAAAGAGCGAATTCAGTTATCCACAATGCATGCATGTAAGATGGTATATATTGCGTAGTTTTTATGATATACTATAAGCACAGTATTCACCGCTTGTCCCTTCATGTTTAAAAACAATATGTCTATTGCTT